>NZ_JBNPJV010000074.1:0-91050 GCF_050312585.1 Pseudomonas sp. R19M | reverse complement strand
ATAAACTGCTGACTGGCACACCCTCATCGGGAGCAAGCCCCCTCCCACAAGTTATTCATCGTCCGTTCTATCGCTTAGCTTAACTGACTGGCATTAGGGCAAGCCCGCTCACTACAGCCGGGTCAGGACTTTTCCAGGTTCGCCAGGATGTGCCCATGTACACGCATGCACACGCGCATGTCCTCTTCATCCACGCCCACAAACAGTTCATGGCGCAAGGCCGTGGCGATGGTTTCGATCTGGTCGATCAGCGGCCGGGCGCTATCGCACAACAAGATGCGCTTGGCGCGACGGTCTTCCAGCACCGCCTGGCGCTGGACCAGGCCCTGGCTTTCCAGGCTGTCGAGCAGGCGCGCCAGGGTCGGCCCTTCTACCCCGACGCTTTGTGCCAGCTCACGCTGGGTGGGAGCTTCTTCAAAACGGGCCAGGTGCAACAGCACCAGCCAACGCGCCTGGGACAAGCCCAGCCCCGCCAGGCGACGGTCCAGTTCGGCACGCCAACCTCGGGACATTTGCGCCAACTGCATGCCAAAACGGTGTTGATCGGTTAACGGCATAAAAAACTCATGATTTAGACTGAAAATAAAGTGTGGCTAATTATTAGTCAGCTAAGCATGAGCCATGCCAGTAGGCAAGCCTCGCTATGTACTGATTCGTTACATTGTCGCAATTGGCACACTAAATCTCGAATTCAGACTGCAAAGCGGCACGCACACAGTACAGAACACCCTCCGGTACACGCCCGATAAACAGCGGCGCAATTTCAGCAACCGATGGCAACTCGCCCTCACCGTCCAGGAACGCATCCTGGATTTCACCGAGCAAATCTTCCGGCAAATCAAGGGCCTGCTCCAACGACAATTGCTGCTTGCCGATGGACTCGGCGAGCAAGGTATAGACGTTCTTTTCCGAACACTGCAACTGCCCGGCGATCTGAATCGGGGTCATCCCGGCACGGGCCAGGCTGATCAGCTCATGGCGAATATCGGTGACTTCCTTCGGCGCTTCGGCCTCGCCACCGAGCACTTCCAGGAAAGCCTGGCCATAACGCTCCAGCTTGCGCGCACCGACGCCGCTGACCCTCGCCATTTCGGCCAGGGTGGTGGGTTGCTCACGCAGCATTTCCAGCAACGTGGAGTCGGGGAAAATGACATAAGGCGGCACGCTGTGTTCCTGCGCCAGTTTGCGGCGCAAGGTGCGCAAGGCTTCCCATTGCTCGCGCTCCTCGCCACGCACCAGTTGGCTGGCCTGGCTGGTACTG
The DNA here is from genome assembly GCF_050312585.1 of Pseudomonas sp. R19M. Taxonomy (NCBI): domain Bacteria; kingdom Pseudomonadati; phylum Pseudomonadota; class Gammaproteobacteria; order Pseudomonadales; family Pseudomonadaceae; genus Pseudomonas; species Pseudomonas sp. R19M. Next base: position 89,789 of record NZ_JBNPJV010000074.1, on the reverse strand, counting down.
CTCTTGGCGGTGGCCTGCGGCTTGAGGTCGCGGCGCAGCTCCAGGCTCACTTCGCCCTTGAGCAACGGCCGGCAGCTGTCGTTCAAACGCAGGCCGCCGAAACCTTCAATGTCGATATCCACCAGCCCACGCGCAACCATCTGACGAAACAACGAACGCCACTCGCCTTCGGCACGGGCCTTGCCGACACCGTACACCGAGAGCTTCTCGTGCCCGAAGCTGCGTATCTTTTCGTTGTCCTTGCCCAGCAATACATCCACCAGATGGCCCACGCCATAACGCTGGCCGGTACGGTAGATGGCGGACAGGCCCTGACGCGCCGGCTCGGTAGCATCCCAGGTCTGCACCCCATCCACGCAATTGTCGCAATGGCCGCACGGCTGCGGCATGTCTTCGTCGAAATAGGCGAGCAGCGTCTGGCGGCGGCAGCGGGTCTCTTCACACAGCGACAGCATGGCGTCGAGCTTGTGCTGCTCCAGGCGCTTGTGGCGCTCATCGCCTTCGGAGTTCTGCAGCATCTGCTTGAGCATCACCACATCTTGCAGACCGTAGGCCATCCAGGCATCCGCCGGCAGGCCATCACGGCCGGCACGACCGGTTTCCTGGTAATACGCCTCGAGAGATTTGGGCAGGTCCATATGAGCCACGAAGCGCACGTTGGATTTGTCGATGCCCATGCCGAACGCGATGGTTGCCACCATGATCAGGCCTTCCTCGTTGAGGAAGCGCTTCTGGTGGTAAGCCCGCAAATCGTTGGGCAGGCCGGCGTGGTACGGCAGCGCCGGGTAGCCTTGCTCACACAGGAACGCCGCCACCTCATCGACTTTTTTGCGCGACAGGCAGTAGACAATGCCCGCATCGCTGCGCCGCTCGGACAGGAATGCCAGCAGTTGCTTGCGCGGCTGCTCCTTGGGCACGATGCGGTAGAAAATATTCGGCCGATCGAAACTCGACAGGAAACGCTCTGCGTTCTGCAGGTGCAGACGCTCGACGATTTCTTCGCGGGTACGTTTGTCGGCGGTGGCGGTCAGGGCGATACGCGGCACATCGGGGAACAGCTCGGCCAATTGGCCCAACTGCAAATATTCACGGCGAAAATCATGACCCCATTGCGACACGCAGTGAGCTTCATCGATGGCGAACAGGGCAATTTCCAGGCTCTGCAGGAAGGCCAGCATGCGCGGCTGCACCAGCCGCTCGGGAGCCAGGTAGAGCATCTTCACTTCGCCACGCCGGATACGAGCCGCCAGGTCGCGCTGCTGTTCGGCGCTGAGGGTGGAGTTCAAGGACGCGGCGGCGACGCCGAGTTCTTCGAGCGTGGCGACCTGGTCATCCATCAAGGCGATCAACGGCGACACCACCACCGCCAGGCCGTTGCGCAACAAGGCCGGCACCTGGAAGCACAATGATTTGCCGCCACCGGTAGGCATCAGCACCAGGGCGTCGCCGCCACTGGCCACGCGCTCAATGATCGCACCCTGGCGGCCACGAAAACTTTCGTAGCCGAAGATGTCCTTGAGGACGCGTTGAGCCTGCTCGAGCATGTAAAACTCCAAAATAGTGCCGAAATCCCTCTGTACAGGCTGGCCGAGAAAAGACGATTTCACGGAAAATAATCCGTAAGCGAAGTTTTCTCGGAGGGGCGCTTGGCCTGCGGGGCATCACAAAACGCGGCAGTATACCCGAGCGTTATCCGGCAAAGGGGGCGTCTGACGAATAGTCCCATCGCTCTACCCCGGCAGCCAAACCCGGTAAATGTGGCGTTGCGGCTGGCCTGGGCGCTCAAGAAGGCCTAGAATTCAGCATCGTTTATTCCCAAGGTAGTCCTTCAATGTCCTTCGCTGAGCAACTAACCCGCCTGCAAGCCTTCCTCGACGCCGATGAGCTGCATGACGAGGCGCTGGACTACGTGGCCGCCCACGGTTACCTGACCGCCCTGTCGATCTGCTCCGAAGTCGTGCCTGACCGTGAATGGATCGACGCGCTGTTCGCCGAAGAGCCGCACTACAAGGATGCCGCCCAACGCGAGGAAATCGAATCCACGCTGATCGCCCTCAAGGCCCACATCAGCCGCCAACTGGCCTCCGACGAAGAGTTCGAGCTGCCATGCGATCTCGACCTGGGCGATGAGCCGGATGACTCCGACCTGCGCGGCTGGTGCATCGGTTTCATGGAAGGCGTGTTCCTGCGCGAAGCCGCCTGGTTCGAGACCGCCGAGGAAGAAGTCAGCGAAATGCTGCTGCCGATCATGGTCGGTTCCGGACTGTTTGAAGAAGAAGCCGAGTTTTCCGATATCGCCGCCGACGCCAACCTGATGGACGACATGATCGTACAGATCCCGGAAGCCCTGACCGCCCTGTACCTGCTGTGCAACGCGCCTGACGAAAAACCGGCGATCCTCAAGCCCCGTCACCACTGAGTCGTTGCCCATGCCCCCCATGGGCAATCGCTCGCTGCTCCTGCGCTACGCACTGCTGGCCATCGGCTGGCTCAGCGTAGCGCTGGGAGTGATCGGTATCTTCCTGCCGGTGTTGCCGACCACCCCCTTCCTGCTCCTCGCCGCCGCCTGCTTCGCCCGAAGCTCCCCGCGTTTCTATCAGTGGCTGGTGGAACACCCGCGCCTGGGCCCATGGATTCGTGACTACCTGGACGGCAATGGCATTCCGCTCAAGGGCAAGGTCTACGCCATCGGCTTGATGTGGCTGAGCATCGGTTTTTCCTGCTACCTCGTCCCTTTGCCTTGGGCACGTGGATTCATGCTGACCAGCGCGGTGCTGGTAACGATCTATATTCTGCGCCAGAAGACCCTGCCACCCCGCGACACCAAGTCGCGCTCAGACCTTGGTCGACACTGACTAACCCCAAACATCATGCGAGACTGTCCAGCCGGGCCTGGAATGCCCGGGTGTTCTCAGTTTCGGAGTTACCATGACGCTGTCCAGCGGGCTGATCGCCGCCGTTGCCCTGGCCTATATGGCCATTATGTTTGCCATCGCTTTTTACGGGGATCGCCGCCACGCGCCTTTGCCGCCGCGCATGCGTGCCTGGGTGTACAGCCTGTCGCTGGCCGTTTACTGCACCAGCTGGACCTTCTTCGGCGCCGTAGGCCAGGCCGCCGAACAATTGTGGGCGTTTTTACCGATTTATCTGGGGCCAGTGCTATTGCTGGTGCTGGCACCCTGGGTGCTGCAGAAGATGATTCTGATCAGCAAGCAGGAAAACATCACCTCCATTGCCGACTTTATCGCCGCGCGCTACGGCAAGTCCCAATCCCTGGCCGTGGTTGTCGCACTGATTTGCCTGGTCGGGGTACTGCCCTATATCGCCCTGCAGCTCAAAGGCATTGTGCTGGGCGTGAACCTGTTGATCGGTTCCGGCCCTGACACCACGGGCACTCGCGCCCAGGACACGGCCTTGGTCGTATCGCTGGTGCTGGCGCTGTTTACCATTGTGTTTGGTACGCGCAACCTCGATGCCACCGAGCACCACCGTGGCATGGTGCTGGCGATTGCCTTTGAATCCCTGGTCAAGCTGTTCGCTTTTCTCGCGGTTGGCGCGTTTGTAACCTACGGCCTGTACGACGGTTTCGGCGACCTGTTCACCCAGGCGGTACTCGCCCCGCGCCTGGAGGAGTACTGGAAAGAGACGATCAACTGGCCGTCAATGGTGGTGCAGACCGGCGTAGCCATGATGGCGATCATCTGCCTGCCCCGGCAGTTCCATGTCACGGTAGTGGAGAACATCGACCCCCAGGATCTGCGCCTGGCCAAGTGGGTGTTTCCGGCTTACTTGATCCTCGCCGCACTGTTCGTGATTCCCATCGCCCTGGGCGGCAAAATGCTGTTGCCCGGCTCGGTATTGCCAGACTCCTACGTGATCAGCCTGCCCATGGCCGAAGCCCATCCGGCCCTCGCGGTACTGGCGTTTATCGGCGGTGCATCGGCCGCCACCGGCATGGTGATCGTCGCCAGCATCGCCTTGTCGACCATGGTCTCCAACGACATGCTGCTGCCATGGCTGCTGCGACGCTCCAGCGCCGAACGGCCATTCGAAGTGTTCCGTCATTGGATGTTGTCGGTACGTCGGGTCAGTATTGTGCTCATCCTGTTGCTGGCCTATGTGAGTTATCGCCTGCTCGGCTCCACCGCGAGCCTGGCCACCATCGGCCAGATCGCTTTTGCGGCCGTCACCCAACTGGCCCCGGCGATGCTCGGCGCGCTGTACTGGAAGCAGGCCAACCGTCGGGGCGTGTTTGCCGGGTTGGCAGCGGGCACTTTCCTGTGGTTTTACACCTTGGTCCTACCGGTTACCGCGAAGAGCCTGGGGTGGTCGCTCAGCCTTTTCCCAGGGCTGACGTGGATGCATTCTCACCCGCTCGGCTTGTCCGTCACGTCGCTGACCCTGGGCACCGTGTTTTCCCTGGCGGGTAACTTCACGCTGTTCGTATGGGTCTCGATGCTGTCGCGTACACGGGTTTCCGAGCATTGGCAGGCCGGGCGATTTGTTGGCCAGGAAATCCACCAGCGCGCCAGCGCTCGCTCCATGTTGTCGGTGCAAATCAGCGACCTGCTTAGCCTCGCTGCGCGTTTTGTCGGTGAAGAACGCGCCCAGCAAAGTTTTATTCGCTTCGCCTATCGCCAGGGCAAAGGCTTCAACCCTAACCAGAACGCCGACAATGACTGGATCGCTCATACCGAACGCCTGTTGGCGGGTGTGCTCGGCGCCTCTTCGACGCGCGCCGTGGTAAAGGCTGCGATTGAAGGCCGCGAAATGCAGCTGGAAGACGTCGTACGCATCGCTGACGAAGCCTCCGAGGTCTTGCAATTCAACCGGGCATTGCTGCAAGGCGCGATTGAAAATATCACCCAGGGCATCAGCGTGGTCGACCAGTCGCTGAAGCTGGTGGCCTGGAACCGCCGTTACCTGGAGCTGTTCAACTACCCCGAGGGCTTGATCAGCGTCGGCCGGCCCATTGCCGACATCATTCGCTACAACGCCGAACGTGGCCTGTGCGGCCCCGGCGAAGCGGAAGTGCATGTGGCGCGACGCCTGCACTGGATGCGCCAGGGCCGTGCGCATACATCCGAACGCCTGTTCCCCAATGGTCGGGTGATCGAGTTGATCGGCAACCCGATGCCCGGCGGTGGGTTTGTCATGAGTTTCACCGACATCACTGCATTCCGCGAAGCCGAACAAGCCTTGACCGAAGCCAACGAGGGCCTGGAGCAACGGGTGACCGAGCGCACCCATGAGCTATCGCAGCTCAATGTCGCGCTTACGGACGCCAAGGGTGTGGCGGAATCCGCCAGCCAGTCGAAGACCCGCTTCCTGGCTGCGGTGAGCCATGACCTGATGCAGCCGCTGAACGCGGCACGACTGTTCTCCGCCGCCCTCTCCCACCAACACGACGGCCTGTCCACCGAAGCCCGGCAATTGGTGCAACACCTGGACAGCTCGCTACGTTCCGCCGAGGACTTGATCAGCGACCTGCTGGATATCTCACGCCTGGAAAACGGCAAGATCAATCCGCAGCGCCAGCCCTTTGTCCTCAACGAACTGTTCGACACCCTGGGCGCTGAATTCAAGGCGCTGGCCCAGGAACAAGGCCTGCGTTTCCGGCTGCGCGGCAGCCGGTTGCGGGTCGACAGCGATATCAAGCTGCTACGGCGGATTCTGCAGAATTTTCTCACCAACGCGTTCCGCTACGCCGACGGCCCAGTGCTGCTTGGCGTACGCAGACGCCAGGGCGAGCTGTGCCTGGAAGTCTGGGACCGCGGCCCCGGCATTCCACAGGACAAGCAAAAGGTGATCTTCGAAGAGTTCAAGCGCCTCGACAGCCATCAGACACGTGCCGAAAAGGGCCTGGGCCTGGGCCTGGCGATTGCCGATGGCTTGTGCCGTGTGCTGGGCCATACCCTGAGTGTGCGTTCGTGGCCGGGCAAAGGCAGTGTATTCAGCGTGCGCGTGCCATTGGCGCGCAACCAGGCCAGCCCGCAGCTCAAGGCCACGCAAGACAATGGGCAACCGTTAAGCGGCGCGCAGGTCCTGTGTGTGGACAACGAAGAAAGCATCCTGATCGGCATGCGCAGCCTGCTGACGCGATGGGGTTGCGAGGTGTGGACGGCCACCGACCAGGCGCAATGCGCGGCCCTTCTGGCTGACGGTGTGCGCCCGCAACTGGCGCTGGTGGATTACCACCTGGACCGCGGCGAAACCGGCACCGAACTGATGAGATGGCTGCGCGCACAAATGGCAGAGCCCATCCCCGGAGTCGTAATCAGCGCCGACGGGCGGCCAGAAACGGTGGCCGAGGTGCATGCAGCAGGCTTGGATTACCTGGCCAAGCCGGTCAAGCCGGCGGCATTGCGGGCGCTGCTGAGCCGGCATCTGCCGCTGTAATCAGGCGGCAGAGGCCGTGCGCTTACTCAGGTAAATGCACCACACCATCGGCATCGGTCATCGCCCTCTCGAGCAAATCCGCCGGCAGGCTTTTACTCGCACGCGCACCGAGCAGTTTTAATTGCTCGGTACGGCTGACCAGATTTCCTCGTCCATCCGTCAGCTTGTTTCGTGCCGCACTGTAAGCTTTATCCAACTGTTGCAGACGGTTGCCCACTTCATCCAGGTCCTGGATAAACAGCACGAACTTGTCGTAAAGCCAACCGGCACGCTCGGCAATCTCCCGTGCGTTCTGGCTTTGGCGCTCCTGCTTCCAGAGGCTGTCGATCACGCGCAAGGTGGCCAAGAGAGTCGTTGGGCTGACAATCACGATATGACGGTCGAAGGCCTCCTGGAACAGGTTCGGTTCGGCCTGCAATGCGGCGGAAAATGCCGCCTCGATGGGCACGAACAGCAACACGAAATCCAGGCTGTGCAAGCCTTCCAGGCGCTTGTAGTCCTTGTCGGCCAAGCCTTTTACGTGATTGCGCAGGGACAGTACATGCTGCTTCAACGCCGCTTGGCGGATCACCTCATCATCTGCAGCCACATACTGTTGATAGGCGGTCAGGCTGACCTTGGAATCCACCACCACCTGTTTGTCGCCAGGCAACATGATCAGCACGTCCGGCTGGAAACGCTCGCCATCCGGGCCTTTGAGGCTGACCTGGGTCTGGTATTCGCGGCCCTTTTCCAGCCCTGCATGTTCCAGCACGCGCTCCAGGATCAGTTCGCCCCAATTGCCCTGGGTTTTCTGGCCCTTGAGCGCACGGGTCAGGTTGGTGGCTTCGTCCGACAGGCGCAGGTTCAGTTGCTGCAGGCGCTCCAGCTCTTTAGCCAGGGAAAAGCGCTCGCGGGCTTCGTTCTGGTAGCTTTCTTCCACGCGCTTTTCAAAGGATTGGATGCGCTCCTTGAGTGGGTCAAGCAATTGGCCAAGGCGCTCCTGGCTGGTTTCGGCAAAGCGCTGTTCACGCTCGTCGAAGATCTTGCCGGCTAGTTCAGCGAATTGCGCGCGCAGTTCATCGCGCGAACCTTGCAGATCCGCGAGGCGTTGTTGATGGCTGTCCTGTTGCTCACGCAGCTCGGCACGCAGCGCCGCCGAAAGTGCGTCGAGACGGCGCAGTTCGGTGTCCTTGGCATTGCGGTCGAGGTTCCAGGCGTGAGCGGCGTCGCGGGCATTATCACGGTCGATCTGCAACAGCTCGACTTCGCGGCGCACGGCGGCGAGCTCCGCTTGCTTGGCGGCATTTGCCTGGCTCAGGTCACTGACCTCATCACGGCTGGCATCCAGCTGGGCGGCAAGTCCTTCCTGGGCCAATTGCGCGTTCGCCAAGCGCTCTTCGAGCAATTCCCAGCCGGCCATGCGCGCCGTCAGCCGCCGCTGAATCTGCCAGCACAGCGCCAATAACGGCAATGCTGCACCAGCAAGACCCAAGGCAATACTGGTCCAGTCTAAAACCATAGCCATTTCTGCCTTCACCGAAATAGAGCAAGGTTAACCAAGCACAGGGCAGGAAGACAGCTCAGTCTTCGACTTGACCCAGTTCGCGTTGAGCACGCCGGTCACCGGCACGCGCCGCCAGGCGCAACAGGTCGTGGCCGATACGGCGGTCGCGGGCGTTGCCGCATTCACGGCACATCAATTGCCCCAGGCGGCTTTGTGCGGCGACCACGCCTTCACGGGCCGGCTGCTTGAGCAAGCGCCCAGCGAAGTGCTTGATGTTGGTGCTCTGCCCCAGGCGCGGGCTATCGAGCAGCCACAAAGCGACCTTCAAGGAGAAGCGCTTGGGTGCGGTAACAGTTTGAGGGGTATCGGTAACAGTGGGTGATACTGAGCGAAACTTCATAAAGCACTGTGGGACAGAACGGAGGGCGCGCCACTCTACTCTTTTTTTCGTACAGGTAAAGCTGAAAAAAACCTGCCGGCCCGTTCTAGAGCAAGCGCTTGGGACAATCCACAGAAGCTGTGGATAACTCAGTGGACAACCTCTCTTTAACTCTCCCAAAGGCCCATGGAATGGGGGCCGCAGTCAAACTGACGATTTTTTCACCAATAAAAAAAAGCGAGATTTTTCATTGACTTAAATTTCCAATACAGGCTAACGAAGCCCCTTGCGGACGGTTGATAAACCGGTTACACACTCCGCAACTAATGTGCACAAGTCCCCTTCCAATGGTTATATCAAGGGAGCTTTTTGGTCCCACACCGCCTGAAAATGTTACCGACAAGGCAGAGCCAGGGACTTTTCAAATCCGTCCCGCCTCGCCACACTGCCCACCGACAACGCAACCGTGAAAGCATCCATGAAAGGCATTCTGTTATTCGCCGTGCTGTTGCTGGCGGTATGCGCGACCTCTTTGGGAATCAATGCAGTATTGCCTTCACCCGACGGCGCGCTGTTTGCCGGCGCCATCCTGCTACCGGCCGCCTTTACCGCGACCAGCCTGTGCATCGAACTGGGCGAAGGCAGGATCAGTGACATGCGCGACGTGATGAAGGTGATCGAAGCCGGCCAGTCCCTACGCCTGACACTGGCGGCTTATGGCCTGGGCTGTGCGTTGGCCGCATCCCTGACCGTACTGGTCTATCGTGGCCTGCTCGGTGCCTGATTGAAGTTTTTCAGCTAGCACACTTCCCTTCCTTGTTTCAATCCGTTACTATCCGCGGCGTTAGTACCAAGCTGAAAGTCAATTCTGGTCGAACAAGTCCCCTGAAAAACACGGGATCGACCACCTCGATGGTTTCCAGGTATCACTTGCGACGACACTGCCTTTGAACAAGCAAAGGGTGCCGCCAAGTCTCAATACTCTGACCGAACCAACCTGCAAATTGATCAGGATCTTCACCCCGGGCCCAGAACCTTTGCCCTTGTTGTGTCGCCTGCCCTCCTAAGTACCTACCTGCCAGCCCAAGCGCGCCAAACTTATCAGCGCTTCAACTGGCTGCTTTGTTCCAGTCGGGTTCTTCGCTTGATCAATGGTGATCAGCGTTACTGGAACGTTTTAACGTTGCACGGTTCTTATCCGTGTCATTTGTAGGAACACCAATAATATGAACACTCAAATCCACACTCAGGATGCCATTCGCACCCTCACTAACGCTTTTGCCCCAATGAACTGCCTGATCATGGCTGCTCGCAAAGGCTGCTTCAGCTTCACTCTGGTCAACGAACACGGCATCGCACGTCACAGCGAACGCCTGTACCCCGATCAATACTCCAGCGCCGAACCGCTGCAGGCTGTGATCGATCGCACCCGTCAGGCATTGACTGCCTGATCGACCCAGGTCGCTGAAATACAAAAACCCTGTCTGACGGCAGGGTTTTTTATTGCCTGAAATTCGGTAGTTGAGCTTTTATACTAAGTTCAAATAGATATAAACGTTATAACTAAATGAAGGAAATATTTTAAAAACAGTCCTTTACATCGCAAATATGACACTACACTTCAACTCAGGCGGCATGATCCGCTTCCGACGGGGCCTGAGATCCAATTCACCGCTGCCAAGCCCTCCTCTCTCAGGCCTCGTCATCCACTTTCATGGATTGAGGCTTGTATGGGTATCGCCGCCAGCGAATTGTGTCGTTATGTGATCCGGCCGACGTTGATGTACCTCGGTCGCCATGATCCGACAGCCGAATCCCTGCTGCTGGGCATCGCCGCCAGCCAATCGGAACTGGGTTCCGCCCTGCATGATCGGCGCGGCCACGGCCTATACAGCATCACCGAACCTCGGCACCGCGCCCTCTGGGACGACTACCTGGCACTCGACCCCGAACGTGCCAGCCTCGTGCGTGGGCTGGCCAGCCAGCATGCATTCCTGAGCGCCCCGCAGCTGGAGCTGACGGTGAACTTGCGCTACGCCACGGCAATCGCCTGGTTACTGGTGGAACAACACAGCCCAGCCCTACCCCCGCCAGGTGATGTATTGGCGATGGCGCGTATCTGGAAAGAAATATTTCACCCTCAAGGCCGGCTGCGGGATTTCACCCGTGCGTGGCAAACCTGTGTTTCACCCATGAATCAGGTGACTTGTTGATCAGGCGTTTTGCAAGATTCGGCTAAAAACGGCGAATCTGGTCGGATTGTCCTACAAAACCGCTCTATCTCCTGATTTACGGCCTATAGCGCTAACTCAAATTTATTGCTACTTTCCGCAGCGGTGATCACCACGGAGTTCTAATAATGAAAAAAGTAATGCTCAAGACCACACTTAGCCTCGCCGTTACCATGGCATCTTCCCAACTGTTCGCAAGCGGCTTTGCCTTGAACGAGCAAGACGTTGCCGGGATGGGTACGGGTTTCGCAGGCCGCTCTTCTTCTGCGGATAACGCAAGCACTGTCTACGGTAACCCTGCTGGTATGGCTCGCCTGCAAGGTCAGCAAATCACCGGTGGTGTTGCTGCCATCGATGCCTCCACCGATATCAAAGATGCCGGCGGCCGTTCTTTCGGCAGCAACAAAGGCGACATGGTGCCGTTCACAGGCGTCCCATTCGGCTTCTACACTAATAAACTCAATGATCAGTGGGCCATCGGCTTCGGTGTGTATGCACCGTTCGGCCTGGTGACTGATTATGAAAGAGGGTTCCAGGGTCGCTCGTTCGGCAGCTACAGCAAAGTGTCTGTCATCACCCTGCAGCCGACCGTCAGCTACGCCTTCAACGACCGGGTTTCCATCGGCTTTGGCCCGACCATCAACCGGATTTCCGGCAAACTGGAATCCGAGCTGGCCCTGACGCCAAACCCAGCCGTCCCGAACACCAACGTCACGATCAAAGGCGACGATACTGCTGTCGGCTTCAACGTTGGTGTGCTGGTACAAGCCACCGACACCACGCGCGTGGGCCTGACTTACCACTCCAAAGTCAGCTACAAGCTGGAAGGCCACACCGAAGTGAGCGCGCCGACACCTACCGCTGCGCTGTTGGCCAGCGGTAAATACGACGCCTCGTTGAAAATCGACACGCCCGAGTCCTACGACCTGTCCGTCACCCAGGACATCAACGATGCCTGGAAAGTCTATGCCGGTAGCACCTGGACTCGCTGGAGCCGTCTGAAAGACATCACCGTCAACAACGAAGGCGTCACCCGCGCCGGTGGCCTTGCAGCACCGCAAATCGTGGGCTCTATCTCCGAGCCGCAGAACTGGCATGACACCTGGGCATACGCCGTGGGTACGTCGTACCAGGTTACCAAACAAGTGGTACTGCGTACCGGCCTGACCTTCGACCAGTCGCCAACCAACAACACTGACCGTTCGCCACGTATTCCTACCGGCGACCGTACGATCTTCAGTGTGGGCCTGGGCTATGAAGTCATGCCAAACATGATGGTCGACCTGGCTTATTCCTACCTCAAGGAAGAGCCGGTCAAGGTCAACAAGACCAACGCTCTGGGTTCGTCCTATAGCGCCAAGTACGAAAACAGCGCCAACGGCTTCGGCCTGGGCGTGACGTACAAGTTCTGATTCACGCTGTATAAAAAAGCCCCGCTCTCCCGTAAAGGAGGCGGGGCTTTTTCGTGGCCGAAGATCAGGGTTTGGACGCCAGCGCCTGCTCAACCGCCTTGATCAGATCCGGGCTGTCCGGCTTGGTCAAACTGGAAAAGTTGCCGATCACCTTGCCTTGTCGGTCGACCACGTACTTATAGAAATTCCACTTCGGCGCGCTGCTCTGTTGCGCCAGGATCTTGAACAGGTGCACCGCATCCGGGCCTTTGACTGTCTGCGGGTCGGTCATGGTAAAGGTCACGCCGTAGTTCACGTAGCAGACCTTGGCCGTCTCTTCGCCGGTCTTGGCTTCCTGCTTGAAGTCGTCGGAAGGCACGCCAATCACTTCCAGCCCCTGGCCCTTATAGCGTTGGTACAAGGCTTCAAGCCCTTTGAATTGCGGGGCGAATCCGCAGAAGCTGGCGGTATTGACGATCACCAGGGGTTTACCAGCAAAGCGCTGGCACAAATCGATGGACTCCTTGGCCCGCAACTTGGGCAATTGCCCCTCAAGCAGCGCCGGGCAATCGGCAGCCATGGCCACACTGCCAACAGCCATCAAGACGGGTATAGCGAGCCAGCGCATCAACATGTCGAAGGTCCTTGTTCAGTTCAGACACCGAACTTAACAGATCGCCATGCCTAACTGCATCAACGCCAAGCCGCCGTTCTGCCAGCCCCACCAGGCCAGCAACAGCAGGAATACACCTGCCGCCACTGCCAAACACCGCGCCGTTACACTCATGCTGTCCCCATTTGTGCTTCCAGCCGCGCCACCGGCCGTTCACGGACCGGCCAGTTCAGGGCCGCAGCGAGCAGGCTCAACAGGATAGCCACCTGCCAGATCAAATCGTAGTTGCCCGTCCGATCGTAGACCACGCCGCCCAACCAGCCACCGAGGAACGAACCGAGCTGATGGAACAGGAACACAATCCCGCCGAGCATCGACAGATTTCGCACACCAAATAGCGTCGCTACCGTGCCATTGGTCAGCGGCACGGTCGACAACCACAAGAAGCCCATGGCCATGCCAAACAGGTAAGCCGTGACTTGGGTCACCGGCGCCCAAAGGAACAGCACGATGACCACCGCTCGCAGCAAATACAACCCAGTGAGCAAGCGCGGCTTGGACATGCGCCCACCGAGCCAACCGGCGGTGTAGGTGCCAAATACGTTGAACAGGCCAATCAGCGCCAGCACCGTGGTGCCTACGGTCGCCGGCAAGTGCTGATCCACCAGATAGGCCGGCAGGTGCACGCCGATAAAGACCACCTGGAACCCACAGACAAAGAAGCCGAAGGCCAGCAGCCAGAAGCCGGAATGGGAGCAGGCTTCACTCAAGGCTTCGCGCATCGTTTGCTGGCCGGCCAGGGTGGGCAGCGGTTTGTCCTTGAGCATCGCGACCAGCGGCAGGATCAACGCCACCATCATGCCCAGCGTCAGCAAGGCGGCCGACCAGCCCAGCCAGCCGATCAAACCCAAGGTGCCCGGCACCATAGCGAATTGGCCAAAGGAACCTGCGGCGCTCGCAATGCCCATGGCCATACTGCGTTTTTCCGGTGGCACGGCGCGCCCCACCACCCCCAGAATCACCGAGAACGAAGTGCCCGACAGCCCGATACCGATCAACAACCCCGCGCTCAGGGACAACGACCACGCCGAATCGGACATGCCCATCAGCACCAGGCCGACGGCGTATAACACGCCACCGAAAAACACCGCCTTCGTCGCGCCAAAACGATCGGCCAAGGCCCCGGTAAAGGGTTGCGCAATGCCCCAGATCAGGTTTTGCAGGGCGATAGCGAAGGCGAACGTCTCACGCCCCCAGCCGAATTCGGTGCTCATCGGCCCCAGGAACAGGCCGAAGCCATGCCGTACGCCCAGGGACAACGCCAGGATCAGCGCACTCCCCAACAAAACCCAGCCACTGGTGCGCCACATCGTGGTCATTTCTTATTCTCCGCTCGCGGGTATATACCCGCTTGTATTCGAACAAACTCGCTTTCAAGCGAGTTCGTCCAGCAAGGCCAACAAGGTTTCGCGTTTTTGCGCACCCAGTCGATCGATCAGTTTCTGCTGCGCCGCCTCCCAGGCCGGCAAGGCGGCGGCCAGTCGTTCCTCACCCGCCGCAGTCAGCAGCACCAGGCGGTTGCGCAGGTCATCGCCCTCGACCAACTGCACCAGCCCTTCCCCTTCCAGCACTCGGAGATTGCGCCCCAAGGTGCTGCGATCCAGCCCCATGGCCTCGGCCAGGCTGGAAATACTCGGCTGGTCGAGACGTTGCAGGTTACACAGCAGAGAATACTGGGCGACGTTGATCCCGAAGCCGTCGAGAGCGCCGTCGTAATGCCTGCTGACGCCACGGGCGGCACGTCGCAGGTTGGTGCATAAACACTGGGAGGCAAGCATAGAGCGTGTATATACCCGGGATTAAGAAAATGCAAGAAAGTGTTACAGCACCAGCGCGATCAGAACGGTCATTTCCAGTAGCTCCAGCAGCGCCCCGGCGGTGTCGCCAGTGGTGCCGCCCAGCCGGTTGACCATCAATTGGCGCAAGCCGAAAAAGCTCAGCGCAGCGATTAAAACGGCTACGCCGCCGCTGAAGCCGCCGATCAGCAGGCAGGCCAAGCCACTCAGGATAAGTACTTGCTGGCCGACGATCCGCGGTAAATGATCCGCCAGCGCCTGCCCCAGACCGCCGGCACGCACATAACGCGTGGTCAGGAACAACGCCAGCATCGAAGCCCGCCCGATCAACGGCGCGAGAATCAGCGCCACGCCATTGCGCTGCTCAATCAAGGCCACCAAGGCGGTGAACTTGAGCATCAGCACCAGACCCAGCGTCACCACGGCAATCGGGCCGCTGCGTGGATCTTTCATGATGGCCAGCGTGCGCTCGCGGTCGCCGAAGCCACCGAGCCAAGCATCTGCGCTGTCGGCCAGGCCGTCCAGATGCAAGCCGCCACTGAGCAACACCCAGGCCGTCAGCAAAAGCGCGGCGTGCAATAACAGCGGCGCGCCCATCAGCGCGATATTCAGGCCCCACAACAGCAACCCGAACAGTAAGCCCACCAATGGATAAAACAGCAGCGAACGCCCCAGCTCCTGAGGCTGCGGCATGCCTGGCAAACGAATCGGCAGGCTGCTCAGAAATTGCAAAGCGATCCAGAACGGCAGCATCGTCAGGCTCCTTCCGTCAACACGCCATCGGCCGCCACGTGCAGGCTGAACAATCCAGCGTGGCCGACTTCGACGTTCAGCAACTGTTCCCGAGGCAAACCGCGCGCCTGCGCCAGCAGCAGGCGCATCACACCACCATGGCTGATCAGCAATACGCGCTCGCCGGCATACGCCTGATGCAAGCGTGAGACGGCGCCGAGCACCCGCTTGGAAAAGTCGCTGACCGGCTCGCCCTCAGGCGGCGTGAAGCGGTACGGGTCGGCCCAGAACAGGCCCAGCCCTTCGGCATCGGTTTGCATCAGCGCCGCCGCGCTCTGCCCTTCCCAGGCGCCGAAGTGCAACTCTTGCAGATCCTTTTCCAGACTCACCGGCAGATTGAGGCGTGCGCCCAGCTCCTGCGCGAACAGCGCGCAACGCTGCAATGGGGAACTGATCAACCGATCCCATGGGCCCCGCTCCACCACGGCGCTGCGCATCTGCTCCCAGCCCTTGGCGGTCAGCGCGTCGTCCAGGCTACCGCGCAGGCCACCGCCCAACTCGGTTTCGCCGTGGCGCAGCAGGTCCAGGTACAAGGTCATGCCGGGCGGTCTGCCACAGCGGCTTCGGCAAAGGTCGCCATCTGCCCATGCAGCGCGCAAGCCAGGCGCAACAACGGCACCGCCAGCGCCGCGCCGCTGCCTTCGCCCAGGCGCAGACCCAGCGCCAGCAACGGTTGTGCCGCGAGGCTTTGCAGCACCGGCCGATGGCCCGGCTCCGCTCCCCCATGGCCGAACACCAGCCACTCCCGGCACGCCGGGTTCAGGCGCGTGGCGACCAATGCGGCAACCGTGCAGATAAACCCATCCACCAGCACCGCCACGCCCTCCTGGGCACAGGCCAGATAGGCACCGACCAACGCTGCAATTTCAAACCCGCCGAGGTTGAACAGGGTCTGCAATGCATCGTCACGCTGATCGGCATGCAATGCGAGTGCACGCTCGATGACGGCGACTTTATGGCTGACCCCCTGGGCATTCAGACCGGTGCCCGGGCCTGTCAGGTCACTCACCCGGCAATCGAGCAAGGCACACGCCAAAGCGCTGGCGGCGGTGGTATTGCCGATGCCCATTTCGCCGCCGATAAACAATTGTGCACCGCCTTCCAAGGCACGCCGGGCGCTGTCACGACCCGCTTGCAGGGCCAGGCGCCCTTGCGCTTGAGTCATCGCCGGGCCGCTGACGAAATTGGCCGTGCCCGCACCAATGTTCAGGTGGCGCACGCCGGGCAAATTCAGCGAGGGCGTCACGGTGCCGAGGTCGATCACTTCCAGCTGCGCATCCAACTGCCGCGCCAGCACGCTGATTGCCGCGCCGCCGGTGACGAAGTTGTGCAACATCTGCCCGGTCACTGCCTGCGGGAACGCCGACACGCCTTCGGCTACCACGCCATGGTCACCGGCGAAGATGGCGATCCACACGTGATCCACCGAGGGTTTGAGCTGGCCTTGCAGGCCGGCCAACTGCACCGCCACAGCCTCCAATTGGCCGAGGGAACCGGCCGGCTTGGTCAATTGCTGCTGGCGTGCCAGCGCTTGTTCATGCGCAGAGGCATCGACGGCCTTGCAGGGGTTGAGCCACCAGGTGTCAGTCATAACGCAGTACCTTTCAACGTCAGGGGCAAGCCGGCAACCGTCAGGACAACGCGCTGACACCGCTCGGCCAAGGCTTGATGCAGCCAACCGGCTTCATCCACATAGCGGCGAGTCAATTCGCCCAGCGGCACGACACCCAGACCGGTCTCGTTGCTGACAAAAATGATTTCCCCCGGCAGAGACGCCAGGGTTTCCAGCAACTGTTCGCGCTCATGCACCAGGCGCTCGGCATCTTCGAGCATCAACAGGTTGGTGAGCCACAGCGTCAGGCAATCCACCAGCAGGCAGCGCCCGGGCGCGGCGTTTTCGCGCAACACCCGCGCCAGTTCGACAGGCTCCTCGATCAAACCCCAGTGCACGGGCCGCCGCTGGCGATGCTGGGCGACGCGCTCGCTCATTTCACCATCCAGCGGCTGGCTGGTGGCGATATAGATGACGGACAATCGGCTGTCGGTGGCGAGCTTTTCAGCAAGGCGGCTTTTGCCGGAACGGGCACCGCCGATAATCAGTTGGTGCATGCTGCCACTCCACATAAAGTGCGCAATAAATCGGTATCCAGGTGCTGCTCCACCAGATCCGCCAGACGCTCGATATCGCGCTCGCGCAGGGCGTGGTAATCCACGGCTTGCACGTCGACCAGACCGGCCCAGCGCAGCAAGGCACTGCACGCGGCGGGCGTCTCGAACAGGCCATGCAGATAGGTGCCGAGAATCTGCCCGTCCGCACTCTGGGCACCGTCATGACGACCATCGTCCAGCAACACGGCCGCTTTCGACAGCGCATCGCCGGACGTCACCCCCGCATGAATTTCATAACCACTGACCTCGGCGTCTTCCAGCAACAAGCGCCCGCGCACGTTGCGCAATTGCTTCTCGGCTGCCAGCGTCGTGCTGAACGCCAGCAGCCCCAAGCCCTCGCTGGACCCGGCCGGCCCTTCCAGCCCGAGCGGGTCATGCACCTGCTCGCCGAGCATCTGCAGGCCGCCGCAAATCCCCAACACCTTGCCGCCGTAGCGCAGATGCCGGGCCACGGCAGTGTCCCACCCATTGGCGCGCAGATACGCCAGGTCGCTGCGCACACTTTTGGAGCCCGGCAGGATGATCAGGTCGGCCGCCGGGATCGGCTGGCCCGGCCCGACAAATTGCAAGTCCACCTGAGGGTGCAGGCGCAGGGGGTCGAAATCCGTATGGTTGCTGATGCGCGGCAATACCGGCACCACCACCTTGAGCACTTGGGCTGCCTTGTCGATCTGGCGCGAATCAATGCCATCCTCGGCTTCCAGGTGCAGGTCCATCACGTAGGGCAGCACGCCCACGACCGGCTTGCCGGTGCGCGCTTCCAGCCAATCCAGCCCGGGCTGCAACAACGCGATGTCGCCGCGAAAACGGTTGATGACAAAACCCTTGACCCGGGCCTGCTCGGTGGGCGACAGCAGTTCCAGGGTGCCGACCAGATGGGCGAACACACCGCCGCGGTTGATGTCGGCGATCAACAGCACCGGGCAATCCACCGCTTCGGCAAAGCCCATGTTGGCGATGTCATTCGCCCGCAGGTTGATCTCCGCCGGGGAGCCGGCGCCTTCCACCATCACCACTGGGTAGGCGGCGCTCAACCGTGCGTGAGAGGCCAGCACCGCTTGCATCGCGATGGCTTTGTAGTCGTGATAGGCCACTGCATTCATGCTGGTCACGGCGCGCCCCTGGATGATCACTTGGGAGCCGGTGTCGCTATTGGGTTTGAGCAGCACCGGGTTCATGTCCGTGTGCGGTGCCAGGTGGGCGGCCTGGGCCTGCACTGCCTGCGCGCGACCGATCTCGCCGCCTTCGGCCGTCACCGCGCTGTTGAGCGCCATGTTCTGTGGTTTGAAGGGTGCCACCGCCACGCCCTGGCGTACCAGCCAGCGGCACAGCGCGGTCACCAGCGTACTTTTCCCGGCATCGGAAGTGGTGCCTTGCACCATCAGCGTACTCATGCGGCTTCCTTGTAGGCCGTCAGGGCAGCATCGAGTCGCAGCCAATCCGCATCGGTGTCAGGCAGGCCGAAACGCAGGCTGCTGTCGTGGACAAACAGGCGCAACAAGATGCCGCGATGAGCCATGAACGCATGCAGGCGTTCTGCGTGCGGTGTGATCAACCACTGGAACAACGCGCAGCCGCCGTGCGGCTGAAAACCATGACGCTCAAGCAGCTCATACAAACGTCGGCCGGCGTCGATGCACCGTTGACGCTGACGCGCGTGCCCGGCGCTGTCACGCAGGCACACCTGGCCCAGCACGCGTGTCGGCCCGCTGACCGTCCAGGGGCCAAGTTGCTCGGCCAATAACTTGAGCAATTTGCGTTCGGCCAGTACGAAGCCCAGGCGCACACCGGCCAGGCCAAAGAACTTGCCGAACGAGCGCAACACAATCAGGCCAACCTGATCGGCCTGCCCCGCCAGGCTCAGTTGCGGGGTAACGTCCATGAACGCTTCGTCCACCACCAGCCAACCGCCGCGCTGGGCCAGGCGTGAATGCCAGTCCAGCAGGCGTTGCGGGGCCAGGCTCAGGCCGGTGGGATTGTTCGGATTGACCACCACCAGTACGTCGAGGGCATCCAGGAAAAAGTCGACTTCCTGCTCCTGCACCTCGCGCACCACATACCCGGCGCGGCGCCAGGCTTCGGCGTGCTCGGCATAACACGGCGACAGCACGCCGACCTTACCGGTGCGACGCAGGCGCGGCAGCAATTGGATCGCCGCCTGGGAACCCGCCACCGGCAGGACATGCGTGGTGCCGTAGTACTCACTGGCCGCCGCTTCCAGGCCATCATCGGTTTCCGGCAACCGCGCCCAGGCCCGCAGCGGGATCTCCGGGATCGGCCACGGCCAGGGCGCCAGGCCACTGGACAGGTCGAGCCAATCGGCTTCGGCAATTCCGTACTGAATCGCTGCCTTACGCAGCCGACCACCGTGCTCAAGCATAGAATTGCGCCCCCGCGCAGAGAATCAGCAGCCATAACCATACGCCGCGCTGCACCAGTTGCCAGCCACGCTCGATGGAATCGGCATCGGCCGCCGGGCCTTCGCCCAACGGTGGACGCTGATGCAACTCGCCGTGATAAATCGCCGCGCCGCCCAGTTCGACACCCAATGCCCCCGCACCGGCCGCCATCACGGGCCCCGCATTGGGGCTGTCCCAGGTTCGGCCCTGGGTGCGCCAGCATTTCAGCGCCAGACGGGTTTTGCCCAGCGCGGCGTAAGTCAGTGCCACCAGGCGTGCGGGAATATAGTTGAGTACATCATCGATCTTTGCGGCCGCCCAGCCGAAGCGCTCGAAGCGTTCGTTGCGATAGCCCCACATGGCATCCAGGGTATTGCTCAAACGGTAGAGCACCACGCCCGGCACACCGGCCACCACGAACCAGAACAACGCGGCGAACACCGCGTCACTGCCGTTTTCCAGCACCGACTCGGTGGCGGCGCGGGCGACTGCGGTGGAGTCCAGCTCACTGGTCTGACGGCTCACCAGGTAACTCACGCGTGTACGCGCCTGTTCCAGGTCATCACTGCGCAACGCCTGGGCCACCGGCATCACATGCTCGCCAAGGCTGCGCATGCCCAGTGCACAGTACAACGCGAGAATCTCCAGCACCCAACCAATGTAGGGCGCCCAGGACAACGCCGTGGCCAGCACGGTCAGCGGCACCACTGCGAGACACCACGCGGTCACGCCATGGCTGCGCCAGCCACGGCCACCGGTATTGAAGCGCTGCTCGATGCGCCCGGCGAAATTGCCGAACGCCACCAGCGGATGCCAACGCCTCGGCTCGCCCAGCAACGCATCCAGCGCCACCGCAGCGACACACAGCAAGGCCACACTCATTGACTCACTCCCCACACATTTTCATACAGCATGTCACTCAGCGGCCGTGGTTCGGTCCAGCCTTCGAGCTGCAACATAGGCGCCGGGTAGAACTCGGTCACCGGCCCCAGGCACAGCACCGCCAAGGGTTTCGCGCCGGGCGGCAGGCCCAGCAGTTCGGCCAGGGCTCGGGGCTCGAACAGCGAGACCCAACCCATGCCCAAACCTTCGACGCGGGCCGCCAGCCACAGGTTCTGGATCGCGCAGGACAGCGACGCCATGTCCATTTCCGGCAAGGTGCGCCGCCCGAAAATATGCCGCTCGCGGTCATCCATCAACGCTGCCACCAAGACTTCGGCGCAGTCGTGGATGCCTTCGACCTTGAGCTTCATGAATTCGTCGGAGCGCTCACCGAGGGCCTCGGCGGTGCGCACGCGTTCGTCCTCCACCAGTTGTTGAATCTGCCCACGCAGGGAGCGGTCGCTGATGCGGATAAACCGCCAAGGTTGCATCAGCCCGACACTGGGCGCCTGGTGCGCGGCCTGGAGCAAGCGGTGCAACAACTCAGGGGCGACCGTGCCGCCGCTGAAGTGACGCATGTCGCGACGTTCGGCGATAACGCGGTAGACCGCGTCGCGATCGGCCTGGGGGAAAGCGTTGTCACTCATGGTGTGGTTGCGACCTCGACATCGGGCGCAAACAGCGCGGCAACGGCTTGGGGGTTGGACGGAAAGTAGAAGTGTACGTACGAAGCGGTCATCCGCCCCTGACGATAAACCGCTTCGGCGCCGCGCCCACCATTGGGGCTCAAGCCTCGAGCAATCGGCTGCCACTGGGTGCTGGTCAGGGAATGGTGATAGGTGTGGCCGCGCAGCACCCCCTCCGGCAAGTCGACACTTTGCAGGGCCAGGGCGGCGAGTTTCTTTTGCATCACTGCGTCACCCTGCAGCAGGCCGACCAGTTCGACGCGGGTGCCCTCAACGTCCGTGAGCGAGTCCAGCAGGTAGAGCATCCCGCCGCATTCGGCGAGCAAAGGCTTGCCGGCAGCGTGGTGGGCGCGGATGGCGTCGAGCATCGGTGTGTTGTCCGACAGCGCGCGGTGGTGCAGCTCCGGGTAACCGCCAGGCAAGTAGAGGCTGTCGACGTCAGGCAATTCACGATCGTGAATCGGCGAAAAGAAGCATAGCTCGGCGCCCATCGCCCGCAGCACGTCAAGGCTGGCGCCATAGGTGAAGGCGAACGCTTCGTCGCGGGCCACGGCAATACGTACGCCGGCGAGCAGCGGTTCGGCCTCGATCAGCTCCGGAGCGGCAAAGCTCACCGGCGGCGGCAAAGCCACCTCGCAGCTGCTGCCCAGGGCCTGGGCGGCAGCATCCAGGCGTACATCCAGGTCATTCAATTCGCTGGCTTGCACCAGCCCCAGGTGACGGCTGGGCAACTCGATCCCGGTTTCCCGGGAGAGTGCGCCGTACCAGCGCAGGCCCTCAGTGAGACTTCCTTCAAGCAGTTGCGCATGGCGCAGGGTTCCCACGCGGTTGGCCAGCACGCCGGCGAACGGCAAGTCGGGCTGGTAACGCGCCAGGCCCAGGGCCAGGGCACCAAAGGTCTGAGCCATGGCGGTGCCGTCGATCACGCCCAGGACAGGCACGCCGAAGTGACGGGCCAGGTCGGCGCTGGACGGGGTGCCGTCGAACAGGCCCATCACGCCTTCGATCAGGATCAGGTCGGCCTCCCCCGCGGCTTCCCACAGTAGACGACGACTTTCCTGCTCGCCGACCATCCACATGTCCAACTGATAGACCGGCGCACCGCTGGCACGCTCGTGGATCATCGGGTCGAGAAAGTCCGGCCCGCACTTGAACACGCGTACCTTGCGCCCCAGGTTGCGGTGCAAACGGGCGAGCGCGGCGGTGACGGTGGTTTTGCCCTGGCCGGACGCCGGTGCGGCAATCAACACGGCCGGGCAATGACGGGGCTGATTCAAAGTTCGACGCCCTTCTGTGCCTTGATACCGGCCTGGAACGCGTGCTTGAGCATGCCCATTTCGGTGACGGTGTCGCCCATTTCGATCAGTTCAGGCTTGGCACCGCGCCCCGTCACGACCACGTGCTGCATCGGCGGGCGGGCTTGCAGGTCGCTCAGTACCTGATCCAGGTCGAGGTAGCCGTGCTTGAGGGCAATGTTCAACTCATCCAGCACCACCAGGCCAATGCTCGGGTCTTGCAGCATTGCGCGGGAAACCGCCCAGGCAGCCTCGGCAGCGGCGATGTCGCGCTGACGGTCCTGGGTTTCCCAGGTAAAGCCTTCGCCCATCACATGAAAACGCACTTGTTCGGGGAAGCGGCGGAAGAACAATTCCTCACCGGTGCTGTTACGCCCCTTGATGAACTGCACCACACCGCATTGCATGCCGTGGCCCATGGCGCGAGCGAGCATGCCGAACGCCGAACTGCTTTTGCCTTTGCCGTTGCCGGTCAGCACCAGCAGCAATCCGCATTCGTTGGGGGAATTGGCAATCCGCTCATCGATGACGGCTTTTTTGCGCAGCATGCGCGCCAGGTGGCGTTCATCGCGGTCAGGGGAATCAGTCATGGCAGCTCTCCGTTGGGGCTGAACAAAAACGGCGGGCAGAAAAAAGACCAAACAGACAGCCAAGCATCGCCCACCGTGATGCTGTTGGATGTTTCAGGCCGGTCTCCGGGCTCATGAGTGGCGCTCTACAAAAGAGCAAGCCGACGTTGCGCCTTCCCATATCGCGGGGCGATACAGTGGCAAAAGGCAGCGTCTTGACTCATTTACCGTTGCGGGGGCAGCGCCGGGATCGCGGCAGCACTGTGTACAAGTGCGCTCACTCACCGGCTTCCCTGTTTCACCCTGTCGACCCCTAGGTCACAGAGCACCTGGAACAAGCCGCGAAGGTTAGTGGGTTGGGGGTGGAGCGTCAATTAAAGCTGGCCGGACAAGCCAAAGCGGCAAGCGGGCATTGCACCCGCTTGTTGCAGCGTTAGGCGGTGTTTATGGATTACGAGCCAGGTTTGCCGGCAGCACGCGCTTGGCACTCAAGTAGGCATTCTGCCAATACGCTTTGGCCAACGTATCCAGCTTCACCGTACCGCCAGTCTGTGGGGCGTGTACAAAACGCCCCTCACCCACATAGATGCCGGCGTGGCTGACCTGGGAACCGCCACCCGTGGCGAAAAACAGCAGGTCACCGGTTTGCAGGTTTTCCTCACTGACATTCTGCGCACGCATCACGATCAATTCGCGGGTGGTACGCGGCAACGAGATGCCCGCCGCATCACGGTAGACGAAACCGATCAGGCCACTGCAATCAAACCCGGAATCCGGCGTGTTGCCGCCCCAACGATAAGGCGTGCCGACCAGGCCCAGCGCACGGAAGAGCACGTCTTCGGCAGCTGGCGAGAAACTCTGTGTGGAGTAATTGAACACCGGCTTGGGCTTGACGGCCACTGGAGCGGGTGGTGGGCGGCTTGCGCAGGCGCTGAGGAGCGCGGCACAAACAAGCAGAATGAGGCGGGCTGAGGTCGACATGGGCAGAACAATCCTGGTCTGGATGCGGCTTTTCGCTGCCGAACGCTGAAAACCAGAACGCGCAAGCAAAGCTTGCGCGAACGGATTCCAACAATATCCAGGGATTCTAACGCTTACACGTCAAACTTCAAGTATCACTTTAACTTTACTTGCTAGCGGTAACCGTAGTCGGGGCCATCGCGAGTGCGCGCTTGGCTTCGATGAAGGTTTTGCTCCAGTAGCTGTCACCCAGGCTGTCGACGCGAACACCACCGCTGCGACGGCTGCTGGAGTGAATAAACTGGTTATCGCCCAAGTAGATACCGGCGTGGCTGACACGACCACGACCCGCTGTGCTAAAGAAAAGCAGATCACCCGGCTTGAGGTTGTTGCGTGCGACCAACGGTGCATTCACGTTGATCATTTCGCGCGTCGAGCGTGGCAGGTTCATGCCGGCTTCTTCACGAAACAGGTAGCCGATGAAGCCGCTGCAATCGAAACCGGCTTCAGAGGTACCGCCGAAACGGTAACGGGTACCGATCAGGGACATGCCGCGTTCAAGAATGCTGTCGGCCAGAACTGGGAGCTGGTAAGGCTTGTTGCCGGCGAAGTCGGCCAGTTCCTTTTCGGTTGCCACTTCTTCTTCATAGACAGTCGAAGACTGGGAAGCAACGAATTTTGCCTGGGACTGCTGTTGGGTTTTGTGCTGCTCAGCCACTTGTTGAGGGTGGGAGGCGCAACCAAACAACAGGGTAACAAGTGCGAGGGGCACGAGGGGTGCGAAGCGATTTAGCATGGGCACGACCGTGGCTGATGTGTAAAGAAGTCGAGACTATGCCCTCTATCACATCGATTTGCAAATTCAATCGTGTTCTATGTGACTTCTTGTTTTGACCATGACATCTAAGCCCTTAACACCCCATACCTGCCTTTTGCGCGGCCAAAGTGGCCAAGACGCAGGTTTTCTGGCGCCTGAAATATGCCGAAAGCACCGAAATGACTGGGCTGGCTACCAGCCAAGGGTTTCTTTGAGGAAGGGGATGGTCAGCTTGCGCTGGGCTTGCAAAGAGGCTTGATCGAGCTGTTCGAGCAAATCGAACAACGCGCTCATGCTGCGGGTGCCACGAGTGAGGATGAAGTGCCCGACTTCGTCGGTGAGGTGCAGGCCGCGACGGGATGCACGCAGCTGCAAGGCCCGCAGTTTGTCTTCGTCGGACAAGGGGCGCATCTGGAAAATCAGCGCCAGGGTCAGGCGTGATTTAAGGTCGGCCAGCTTGACCGGCAACTCACGCGGCGATGTAGAGGCGGCAATCAACAAGCGCCGGCCACTGTCGCGCAAGCGGTTGAACAGGTGAAATAACGCCTCTTCCCAGTCCGCCTTGCCGGCGATCGCTTGCAGATCATCCAGACACACCAGCTCGTACTGCTCAAGATGGTCGAAGATCCCGATACCACGGTCCATCAACTCAGCCAACGGCAGGTACACCGCCGGCTCCCCCATCTGCTCGAAACGCAGGCACGCGGCCTGCAACAGGTGAGTACGCCCCACGCCGTGCTTGCCCCACAGATAGATCAGGCTTTCAGTCCACCCGGCGTCGGCTTCGCAGAGCCGCTCGACATAGCCGAGTGCAGCGGCATTGGCGCCTGGGTAGTAGTTGATAAAGGTGGCGTCATCACGCAGACGCACCCCTAGGGGCAGCTGAATCGGTTTCATGCTGACTGAACGGCTCCAAACGAACCGTGAGTGGCCTCTGTGTAAAGTTTGCAAAGTTTATACCCGTGACGCCAGGCGCACAATGCAGCAGACAACAAGCAAAATCAAAGGTTTGCGTCAGCCTGGGGCTGTTTGCGCAAATTGTTTGACACCCTGCCTCCCAGAAACAACAAACCCGGCCAAGGCCGGGTTTGTCATGCAGAGGTTACAGCTCAGGATCTTCGACCCCCGTGTACACATCGGAATCCTTGTACAGATCGTGCACATGACGCACCAGCACCATGATCACCGCCGCCACCGGCAGCGCCAGCAAGATGCCAGTGAAGCCGAACAGCTCACCGCCCGCCAGGATCGCGAAGATCACCGCCACCGGATGCAGGCCGATCCGGTCGCCTACCAGCAATGGCGTCAATACCATGCCTTCCAACGCCTGACCCACCATGAACACCGCTACAATCCCCAGCATCGGGTACAAGTCACCGCCAAACTGGAACAGCCCTGCCACCAGCGCCGAACCAATCCCGATCACAAACCCCATGTACGGCACGATGGCCGCCAACCCGGCGATCAAGCCGATCAACAGGCCGAGCTCCAGACCAATCGCCATCAAACCCGCCGCGTAGATGATTCCGAGCGCGAGCATCACCAACAACTGACCGCGCACGAACGCGCCAAGCACCTCATGGCACTCGTTCGCCAGGGACACAATGCGCTCCTCACGATCACGCGGCAGCAGGCTGCGGATCTTGGCCATCATGATGTCCCAGTCGCGCAGCAAGTAAAACGCCACCACCGGGATCAGCACCAGGTTGGTCAGCCAACCAATCAGAGCAAGGCTGGAGGCCGTGGCCTGGCTGAGCACCGCACCGACAATATCGGTGGTCTGCCCCATATGCTCACTGATTGCCGCCTTGACCTTGTCGAACTTCCAGAAGCCATCCGCCAGCCCCAACTTGGCCTGGGCCCACGGCATCGCCGTGTGCTGCAACCAGTCGAGCATTTGCGGCGCCAGTTCATACAAGCGAAACAACTGCTTGGCCAGCATCGGCACCAGCACCAGCACCAATGTGGTGATGATCAAGGTAAACAGGACAAACACCGTCACCACACCCCAGGTGCGCGACATGCCGACTTTCTCCAGGCGATCCACCACGGGATCGAACAGGTAAGCGAGCAGCAACGCGACCAGGAACGGCGTCAGGATCGAATGCAGCAGGAATACAAAAACGCATAGCAGGACAATCCCGCCAAGCCACACCCAACGACGCGTATCCGCCATACACCACTCCATCTGTCAGTGACTGCCTTCCTCTATATAGAAGAAGGACGATTATTTACCAATGAAAACGTAGTTGCGCCTGCGGCTCGGGAGTTGCGGGCGCCTGGGAGCCATCTGCCACCGGCTGCTGGGCCGGCACCTGACCGGCAGGCACTTCCTGCAACTTGGCCAGGCTCAACTGAGTACGCAGTTGATCGGCACTGCCATTGACTCGATACACAATACGGCTGCCATCCACGAGCAGCGGCTGGCCCCCAAAGGGCTCCAGCAGATGGCCCAGGGCCGCGTAGCGCTCCAGGTTCATGCCCTGCACTTCCAGCAACTGCTCGGTACTGACACCGGGCTTGACGGCAAACCGTGGCGCCAGCTTTTCGCTGACGGCCAACATGACGGCATCGGCTACCGCTCCGGTATCGGCCCCCTGGGCGGTGCCCTGCTCGCTTTTGTCACCCAGCCACAGGCGCCATTTGGCCTGCCACTGATTGCCATCCTGGCGGGCGTGCACCGCCAGCAATGCATCGGCGCCGTAACGCTCGGAGGCTGCGCGCAGTGGCGTGGCATCCGCGCTTTCAAGATTGGGAGCGGTGGCGACCACCTGCTCATCCAGGTCGCCCAGCGGCAGGCGCAACGGCAAGCCACGATGTTGCGCGGCCCGGCGCAGGGCCTGGGCAACGGCTTGACCATCGCCGACCAGGCTGCTGCCGTCCGTGGAATCGTTGAGCCACCAGCCTAGAATCGACGGTCGGTTGCTGCCCCAGATTGCCAGGCCCGCCTGTCGCAACGCGCGATCGGTGCTGACCGGGTCGAAATCCACCTGCAGGCTTTCCGGCGGGCCGGCGTCGTAGCCGTACTGGGTAATGATCTGCTGCGGGTCTTTGCGAATCGCCGCCAGGCCCGGGCCATCGGCGGCCTTGGCGTCGCCGGTCAGGCGGATCACCAGGGTCTGCACGGCGCGCTGGGTCGCCTGGTCGCGCTCTTGGGGCGACTGGCTGCTGACAGGTTCAAGTACTTGATAGAGGCCATTGAGGGTTTCGGCATGACTCGCCAGGCTGACCAACGACAAACAGCCTGCAAAAAAGAATTTACACAAACGCATGGAAGATTCCCGAACGACAAAATTAACGGGTAGAACAGGCCGCCTGAACTCGGCTCGGCAAGGCTGTGACCACGCCGACCGACAAAACATTCACAGGAGCCCGGCAAGTTTTCGTACTGTCATAACGATAGCGGGTTAAGGCTATACCTTAATACACACGACGAGCGCGGCGATTAGCATTTTTAACCGCGTTTTTTAACCTTTATAGCCCTGCCCGTCGGCGCGAGGATGGCCGCTGCCCCTCAAGCCTGATAAAATCGCGCGCCTTCGCAGACCGTCAATGGCTGGGCCTTTTACCAAAAGCCCCTGGCCGCTCGGTCGTTACCCCTGAATCCCCCCTAAAGGCCTGGATCATGAGCAAGCAACCCTCCCTGAGCTACAAGGACGCCGGTGTAGACATCGACGCCGGTGAAGCATTGGTCGAACGCATCAAGAGCGTCGCCAAGCGCACTGCGCGCCCTGAAGTCATGGGCGGCCTGGGCGGTTTTGGTGCCCTCTGCGAAATCCCGGCCGGCTACAAGCAGCCTGTGCTGGTCTCCGGCACCGACGGCGTGGGCACCAAGCTGCGCCTGGCACTGAACCTGAACAAGCACGACAGCATCGGCATCGACCTGGTTGCCATGTGCGTCAACGACCTGGTGGTCTGCGGTGCCGAGCCCCTGTTCTTCCTCGACTACTACGCCACCGGCAAGCTGAACGTGGACACCGCTGCGCAAGTGGTCACCGGTATCGGCGCCGGTTGCGAACTGTCGGGTTGCTCCCTGGTCGGCGGCGAAACCGCTGAAATGCCAGGCATGTACGAAGGCGAAGACTACGACCTGGCCGGCTTCTGCGTTGGCGTCGTGGAAAAAGCCGAGATCATCGACGGCTCCAAAGTCGCCGCCGGTGACGCCCTGCTGGCACTGCCATCGTCCGGCCCGCACTCCAACGGTTACTCGCTGATCCGCAAGATCATCGAAGTGTCCGGCGCCGACATCGAAAACACCCAGCTCGACGGCAAGCCACTGACCGATCTGCTGATGGCCCCGACGCGCATCTACGTCAAGCCACTGCTCAAACTGATCAAGGACACCGGCGCCGTCAAGGCCATGGCGCACATCACCGGCGGCGGCCTGCTGGACAACATTCCACGCGTTCTGCCAAAAGGCGCTCAGGCGATCGTCGACGTGGCCAGCTGGCAGCGTCCTGCGGTATTCGACTGGCTGCAAGAAAAGGGCAACGTCGACGAAACCGAGATGCACCGCGTGCTGAACTGCGGCGTCGGCATGGTCATCTGCGTGGCGCAGGACCAGGTTGAAACCGCGCTGAACGTACTGCGCGAAGCCGGCGAGCAGCCTTGGGTCATCGGCCAGATCGCAACCGCCCCGGAAGGCGCGGCTCAGGTTGAACTGAAGAACCTCAAGGCCCATTGATGTCTCAGACCTGTGATGTCGTGGTGCTGCTTTCCGGCACCGGCAGTAACTTGCAGGCCCTGATCGACAGCACGCGCACCGGCGACAGCCCGGTGCGCATCGCTGCGGTGATTTCCAACCGCAGCGACGCCTACGGCCTGCAACGCGCCAGGGACGCGGGTATTGAAACCCGAGACCTGGATCACAAGGCTTTCGACGGCCGCGAAGCCTTCGACAGCGCCTTGATCGAACTCATCGACGCCTTCAACCCCAAACTCGTGGTCCTTGCCGGCTTCATGCGCATTCTCAGCGCTGGCTTCGTGCGCCACTATGAAGGGCGCCTGCTCAATATCCACCCTTCCCTGCTGCCCAAGTACAAAGGCATGCACACCCATCAGCGTGCGCTCGACGCCGGCGACACCGAGCATGGCTGCAGCGTGCACTTCGTTACCGAGGAACTCGATGGCGGACCTCTGGTCGTACAGGCAGTGGTTCCGGTAGAGTCGACAGACTCAGCGCAGACGCTTGCGCAACGGGTTCACGCCCAGGAACACAAGATTTACCCGCTGGCAGTTCGCTGGTTTGCCGAGGGTCGGTTGATTCTTGGTGCGCAGGGTGCATTATTGGACGGCCAGTTACTTGCGGCCAGCGGCCACTTGATTCGAACCTAGGAGATTTTATGCGTCGCGCCTTGCTCTTCGCTTTTGCGCTGTTTGCTTTGCCAGCCGTGCAAGCAGCAGATTTACACCCTTTCTCCGCCAGCTACACCGCCGACTGGAAACAGTTGCCCATGAGTGGTTCGGCTGAACGCAGCCTGACCCACAACAGCGATGGCACCTGGACCTTGAACTTCAAGGCGTCCATGATGATCGCCAGTCTCACCGAAACCAGCGTGATCAAGGTTGAGAAGGACGCTCTGCAACCCAAGAGCTACACCTTCGAACGCGGCGGCCTGGGCAAGGCGAAGAAGATCAACCTGGACTTCGACTACTCGACCAACAAAATCACCGGCTTCGAAAACAAAGACCCGGTCAACGTCACCCTCGAAAGCGGCATGCTCGACAAGTCGACCTATCAGTTGGCCTTGCAACGCGATGTGGCTGCCGGCAAAAAAAGCATGAGCTACCGCGTGGCTGAGGGCACCGACACCGACACCTACGACTTCCGCGTGATTGGCCCGGAAAAAGTCCAGACCAAGGCCGGCTCGATTGATGCAATCAAGGTTGAGCGCGTGCGCGATCCGTCGCAGACCAAACGCATCACCCAAATGTGGTTCGCCAAGGACTGGGGCGGCATCCTGGTTGCCCTGCGCCAGGTCGAAACCGACGGCAAGGAATACAACATCATGCTGTTGGACGGCACCGTTGACGGCAAGCCTGTCAAAGGCAACTGACCGAACGACACGACGAAGAGCCTCGCGAATGCGGGGCTTTTTTTCGCCTGTCGATTAGCCAATCGGCGGATGCCAACATGAAACTTCTGTCATAAAACTCCAGCCTCTGCGACGCAATGTCGCTATTTGCGCGGCCTGCAGGACTGTTGCAGTTTCCGCAAGTAATTGTTGCGCGCAAAATCAGTTTACTTAGCAAGCTAACAAAACATATAACAAAGGCCTGCGACGACTTGCCGCAGATCAACCAGAGATTGGAGCAAGCAGATGACTGTAAAAGTAACTGAACGCGACGACGAACATATGTCCCACGAAGCGGTAGCTCACGGGATTCACATCTGGGATGTCCATCAGCAAGACGTATTGGTCGGTATGTTTCATAACGAGAGCGATGCCAACAATTATAAAAACGAGCTCGAAATTCTCGAAATGAAACGCCAGGCACAAAGCTCCTGAAACTCTGAAATTCGAGTAGGCCCCCAGCCCACGCAGCTGAGGCCCCTACCGCCCAAAAACCCCGCCCTCGAGCGGGGTTTTTCGTTTTGGTCATCGGCATCGCGCATAAACGATTCAGTTGTATGCAGCAACAAATAGACAACTGGTAATGATTCTCGATAATATTCGCGCACTTTTCAGCCGCCACATGACCAAAGGGAGTTCATCATGTCGAATGAATACAGCAGTGCACCGGAGCAATCATTGCTTAAACGCTGGGGGGAAGCCCTGGCGACTCCGCAATTTCTGGCTCATCGTATAACTCTCGACACACTGATCGACACCCTCGTACCCGCAGCACAACGCAGCTTTCAACGCCTGATCCAGGCCCTGTTTCGTGAAGGGCTGCTGGACTCCAACGCACTCACCTATGACCAGCAAGGTCACTGCCGGCTACCACTGTCCGATCACGCCCATCTGCATTTCGAGCACCTGCGCCCAGGTCGCATGGCCAGTTGGGACCTGCGTGGCCCGATCACGCTTTGCCAAGTCAATCTGGCGGACCAGAAGATCCAATTCCCCTCGCAGTTGCTGACGTTGCTTAACGACGCCCTCGAGACGCCTGCCGACCCGCAGGTTCTGAACCGCCTCAATACCGAGATCGACGACAGTTTCGTCAACGACACGCTGTGCCTGGCGTTTCACGAGCAATGGAGCCTCAGGCTGCACGCCTCGATGAGCGCGGCCCATCAGGCCAACCTGCTGCGCTACCTCAAGGACGAACCCAGCGTTGCCAACCCGACTTCCGTGCTTGAACAGTGGGGCACGCTGGGTCACCCCTGGCACCCCAACTACAAAACCAAACTGGGCCTGGGCACCGATCAAGTGATTGATTTCTCACCCGAGTTCGAAGCGCGTTTCCCGGTCATCCTCTGTGCGTTGCACCGCCAGTACGCTCACGTCGAAACGCTGGCGGGTACCGCGGATTACTGGCAGTGGTGGCAAACCCAGTTTCCCCACGCGGCGCAACAACTGGTGGCCGAACTCACCGCCCAGGGCCTTGAAGCCGGCGACTATCTGCCGCTGCCCGCCCACCCTTGGCAAGCTCGCCAGGAGCTTCCCCAATTGTTCGCCAACGAGAGAGGTGACCGTCTGCTGGTGCTGACCAATATCGTCGCGTTCACCGCCCACCCCACCATGTCCTTCCGGACGGTCTTGCCTGAAGGCCGGGCTGACGCCCCTATGGTCAAGCTTCCTGTTTCGCTGCGCCTGACCAGCGTACAGCGCACGGTGTCGCCGCGTTCGGCGCGCATGGGCCCGCGCATCAGCCAGTTGCTGCTGACGATCCTGGCGCGCGAGCCCGCGATTCAAAAGGTGCTGAGCATCGTGCCCGAGCGGATCGGTGTGCATTTCAAGCCTCAACCAGCCAATGACGAACATTCCCGCCATCTGGCCGTGCTTTACCGCGACAACCCCCTGAGTCAGCTTCAACCGGGGGAGCTGGCCATTCCGGTAGGCAGCCTGTTTGCCATCGACCAACACGGGCAGCCGCTGCTGAGGCAGTGGGTACGCCTGAGCAAAGGCCGGGACGATGCCGACGCCATGCTCGGGTTCTTTCGCGACTACGCCTCAATCGCCCTGCCAGCCCTGCTCGGCATGTACCTGCGCTATGGCGTCGCATTCGAGGCCCACCAGCAGAACTCCTTCATGGTCATGGCTGCGGACGGGCAGTTGAGCCGCCTGCTACTGCGTGATTTCGGCGATATCCGCATCGACCGCCAGACCTTGCACGCCCAAGGCCTGGACATCGAGCTGCATGATCCCAAGATGACCCTGTACGACGATGCGGGCTTTGTACGCGACAAACTGTTGCACACCGTCTTCATGTGCCACTTGGGCGAACTGGTGCTGCTCAGCGCACGTTATTTCGATATGCCCCAGGCGCTGCTCTGGAACGAACTGGCGGCCCAAGTCAGCCAGTGCTTTGACCAATTGCGCGACGTCGTCGCCCCCCAACGCTGGGAAGCCGAACGCAAAGCGCTGCTGGAGCAGGCATGGCCGGCCAAGTCCTTCATGCGCATGCGTTTGCTGGAGAGCCACGCGGATATCGTCGGGCGCCTGCCGAACCCGCTGAGTGCCGACACACATGCCCACTAACAGCACAGCGCTGCGGCTGCTGGTAGTGATCCAGCTGGTATCGATGGGGGCGATGGAAATGAGTGGCCCCTTCTGGCCCCTGCAGATCCAGAAGTTGCTTGGCGACGCCAATGCCCACTACACCGGCCTGCTTTCGTCGCTGGTGTATGCCGGGCCGATGATGGCGGCGATGATCCTGACGCCCCTGTGGGGGCGCCTGGGTGACCGCACCGGCCACAAGCCCATGATCATTCGGGCCCTGCTCGCACTGGCGGCCTGCCAGGCGCTGGCCGCCATCACCTTCGATCCCTGGCTGTTGGTGGCCATCCGTGTGGCGCAGGGCGCGCTGGCCGGCTTTATCGCGGCGGCTCAAGCCTACGCATTGGCCTGCTGTGGCGACAGCGGGCGCGGTCACATCATGGCGCGCCTGCAGTCGGCGACCGCCGTGGGTTCATTGGCCGGTCCTGTATTGGGCGGCTGGCTGATGGATGTCTCGGGGTTCGCCCTGCTCTGCTACAGCGCCACGGCCGTTTGCCTGTCGTGTGCGGTGGTCAGCCTGTTCTTGCCCGGCGATACCCGGCGCGTGCGCTCGAAACACAAGTCCACGCCCACCGCCCTGCCCAAAGGCTGGCTTGGGGCGATGCTGGGGATCATCGTGCTGATCCAGGCCGCCAAGATGATGCCCCAGCCGTTTTATGCCTTGTACGTCGCCGATGTCTTACACGCACCGGCCTGGTTGATTGGTGCCAGCTATGCCGCCAGCGCATTGACCCTGGCGCTGTCGGCGCCCCTGTGGGGCCGCCTGTTTGACCGGCACCCACCGGCATACACGCTGCGCATCATCGAATGGGTCACATGGGCCTGTGCCTTGACCCTGGCGTGCACCGCAATCGCCAGCGAATGGTTCGGCTTCCTCGCCAGCCGGTTGCTCTGGGGCCTGTGGCAAGGCGCGCTGTTGCCGGTTGCCTACACATTGATCGCCAACACCGTCGCGCCCGCGCAACAAGGTTTTGCCCTGGGCCTGGGTAACAGCGCCGCCAAGGCGGGTGCCCTGTGCGGCGCCTTGCTGGGCGGCATCGGCATGGGAATGGTCGGCCTGGCCCACAGCTTCTGGCTGGTCGCGCTCACCTACGCCCTGGCTGCCCTGGGTATCCGCGCCATCCGCTCGTACACCCGCACACCCGTGATATCCGTTTTTTCTGTCAATACTTCTAATAATTGAAAGGCATGGTAATGAAAAAATCGCAATGGGCAGCACTGTTGCCTCTGATCGGCTCCATCAGTACACCCGCTTGGGCCGACTCATCCGAAGCTGCGCCCACTAACCTGCAATTACAAGCCACCGTCGTCTCGGCTACGCGCAGTGAAACCAGCATTGCCGCGATCCCAGGCTCGGTGCAGGTGATCGATGAAGCCCAGATCCGCCAGCAAGCGGGCGCAGGGCGACGGGTGGCGGATATCCTCGGGCAACTGGTACCCGGCATTTCGCCGTCCAGCGGCGGTATGAGCAACTTCGGCCAGACCCTGCGCGGGCGTAACACGCTGATCCTGATCGACGGCGTATCCCAGAACGCGACGCGCGACAACTTCCGCCAACTCAACAGCGTGGCACCGGAAAGCATCGAGCGCATCGAAGTGATCTCCGGCGCGAGCAGCGTCTACGGGGCCGGAGCTTCGGGCGGTATCATCAACATCATCACCAAGCGCAACAAAGGTGAAGACCTCGCGTTCAGCAGCAAGATCGGCATGACCGCCGGCAACAATCTAAGCCACAAGGGGTTCGCCTACGAGGCGTTCCAAAGTGCCACAGGGCGCAAGGGTCCCGTGGACTGGTACGTGTCGGCCAACGGCGTACAACGCAACGACCAGTTCGATGGCAACGGCAAGCGCATCCCCCAGGACACGTCCCAGGGCAGCAACATGGACACCGATACCTACGACCTTCAAGGCCGCTTCGGCTACGAGCTGGATGACGACAAGAAGATCAGCCTGTCGCTGCAAGACTATAAAGATGAACAGGACACCCGTTACACCAAGGACCCACGCAACAGCAACACCGCCGTTGCCGTAAAAGGCCTGGACCTGGACGACCAACCGTTCACCCACAACCAGGCGGTCAACCTCAATTACACCGACAGGGATTTCTACGGCCAGGGCCTGCAAGTCGAAAGTTACTGGCGCCGTGCCGACGAGCTGTTCTTCCCGGACCTGTCGCGGGGCCGCGCCGGTGTTTCCGATAACAACAGCGTGCAGGACGTCTACGGCCTGCGTGCAGCCATCGACACGCAGATGCCCGACATCGGCCCAGCGACCGGCAACCTGGTCTGGGGCGCTGACTATGACCACGAAACCTCACGCCAGCGTGGCGATCAATACCGGGTCAATGGCCTGACCTACACCAAGACCGGCACCACCTTCGAGCTGGGGCCGGACATCACGACCACCACCAAGGCGATTTTTGGTCAGCTGTCCTACGACATCGACGACTGGACCCTGCGTGGCGGCGTCCGACGCGAGTGGATCGAAAGCAACGTTGCCGACAGCATTGCCTATGGGGAAATCGTTCAGACCGGCAACCGGGCAACCCTGCCGGGCGGCACCCTGAAATACGACGACACCCTCTACAACCTCGGTGCGGTGTACCACCTGAGCGAAAACCAGGATGTGTTCGTCAACTTCAGCCAGGGCTTTTCCCTGCCGGATATCCAGCGTTTCCTGCGGGACGTCAACAGCCAGTACGACATCCAGAAACTCAATGCCCAAGCGCTCAAGGTCGACAGCTATGAATTGGGCTGGCGCGGCAACTGGGACAAGTGGCTGGCCAGCGTCACGGCGTACGAAAACACCTCGGACGTCACCCAGTTCTATGACGCGAATGACCGCGTATTGCGCCTGATCAACCAGAAAGAACGTGTACGCGGTATCGAAACCAGCCTGACCTACAACGTCACTGATCAATGGTCGGTCGGCGGCACGTACGCCTATGCAAAAGGCGAGACCCAGCAGAACGGTAAATGGATCGACCTGCCTGCCACACGCATCTCCCCGGCCAAGACCACCGCCTTTGTCGGCTATAACCACGACGATTACAGCCTGCGCCTGCAAGCCATGCGCCTGGACGACTATGATGCCGCGTTCAAGGACAACAACGGTCGCGATATCCAGGGTTACACCCTGGTCGACCTGCTGGGTTCGGTCAGGCTGCCGGTGGGTCGCCTGGAAGGGGCCATCTATAACCTCAGCAACCGCAACTACCAGAACATGTTCGCCCAGGCCAACGCGCGTGCGCCGTACCCGAATGCCGAGGGTCGTACCTTCAGCGTGAGTTACGCCGTGGATTGGTAATACGCTTGGCTGAAAGCACAAACCCCGCCTTTTGAGCGGGGTTTGTTGTTTCTAGGGCTTTACCACATCAGATCATCCGGGATCTGGTAGGCGGCGTACGGGTCATCCTCATCCGGCACCTGGCTTTCAGTCAGGATGTTGAGCTGCACGATACGCTCCGGCGCGCGCTCCTGGATCTTCAGAGCCGCTTCACGCGGGATCACTTCATAACCGCCGCCGTGGTGGACGATCGCCAGGGAGCCATTGCTCAGCTTGTTGCGCATCAAGGTGTTGACCGACAGGCGCTTGACCTTCTTGTCATCCACGAAGTTGTAGTAATCCTCGGTGGTCAGCTTCGGCAGGCGCGACGTCTCGATCAACTGCTTGACCTGCGCGGTGCGGGCCTTGGCCTCGGCTTTTTCCTGCTGCTGGCGGTTCAATTCCTGGTCGCGCTTGACCTTCTCGGCTTTCGCCTCGGCAGCCAGGCGGGCCTGGGTGTCATCGGCCTCGGCCTGGCCTTTGTGGACCAGGCGCTGCTGCTTCTGTTTCTCTTTGCCGACCTGCTTGGCCTGCTTTTGGTTGACCAGACCTGCTTTGAGCAACTGGTCGCGAAGGGAAAGGCTCATGGTGCTTACTCACTTAGGCAACTGCTCAACCGCAGTTGGACACGTTCTTTTCCTGACGTTTGGCTTCGCCCCACAGGGCGTCCAACTCTTCGAGGGTGCAATCTTCTATGGGACGCTGGGTATCGCGCAATGCCTGTTCGATAAATCGGAAACGTCGTTCAAACTTGGCATTGGCGCTGCGCAGC
Source organism: Pseudomonas sp. R19M (assembly GCF_050312585.1). Taxonomy (NCBI): domain Bacteria; kingdom Pseudomonadati; phylum Pseudomonadota; class Gammaproteobacteria; order Pseudomonadales; family Pseudomonadaceae; genus Pseudomonas; species Pseudomonas sp. R19M. The sequence goes on along the minus strand of NZ_JBNPJV010000074.1, from coordinate 52,106 downwards.
GCGGTTTCCGGGTCAACCTTGAGATGCCGGGCGAGGTTGACCGCTGCAAACAGCAGGTCGCCGACTTCATCCGCGATCGCGGCCGAGTCGTTATCAGCCATGGCTTCAAGCACTTCATCCAGCTCTTCGCGCACGTTATCCACCACTGGCAAGGCGGAAGGCCAGTCGAAACCGACCTGGCTGGCGCGCTTTTGCAATTTGGCGGCACGGGACAACGAAGGCAGTGCCGTGGGCACATCGTCCAGCAGGGAAAGCTGCAGCGGTGTATCGGACTTTTCTGCGCGCTCCTCAGCCTTGATCTGCTCCCAACGCTCCTTGACCTGCTCTTCGCTCAACCGCGGAACATCCAGCGGCGCATACAGATCGCCCGTCGGGAACACGTGAGGATGGCGACGAATCAATTTGCGCGTGATGCCGTCGATCACGCCGGCAAATTCGAAACGCCCCTCCTCCCGTGCCAACTGGCTGTAATACACCACCTGGAACAACAGGTCGCCCAGCTCACCTTGCAGATGGTCGAAGTCGCCGCGCTCGATGGCGTCGGCAACTTCATAAGCCTCCTCCAGGGTGTGCGGGACGATGGTCGCGTAGGTTTGCCTGATGTCCCACGGGCACCCGTATTGCGGGTCCCGCAGGCGGTTCATCAGGTACAGCAAGTCGTCTAGTGAATACATTGATCTCTATCCGCTGAAGATCAAATGTGGGAGGGGGCTTGCCCCCGATAGCGGTGGGTCAGCCAACATAGATGCCGACTGACCTGTCCTCATCGGGGGCAAGCCCCCTCCCACATTTCAGATGGTGCTGATCCATTCATGGTGTGCGGTTGCGCCGGGTCTCGATGATGTTCGGCAACTGGGAAATACGCCCCAACAACCGCCCCAGCGCATCCAGGCCCGGGATCTCGATCGTCAGGGACATCAACGCAGTGTTGTCCTCCTTGTTCGAACGGGTGTTGACCGCCAACACGTTGATCCGCTCGTTGAGCAGCACCTGGGACACATCACGCAGCAGGCCGGAACGGTCGTACGCACGAATCACGATGTCCACCGGATAGGTGAGCACCGGCACCGGCCCCCAACTGACCTGGATGATCCGTTCAGGCTCGCGCCCGGCCAACTGCAGCACCGAGGCACAGTCCTGCCGGTGAATGCTGACACCACGGCCCTGGGTGATGTAGCCGACGATGGCGTCCCCCGGCAACGGCTGGCAGCAGCCGGCCATTTGCGTCATCAGGTTGCCCACACCCTGGATCTGGATATCGCCACGCTTGCCGGGCTTGTAGCCGGCGGCTTTGCGTGGAATGAGTTCCAGCTGTTCGCTGCCGCGCTCCGGCTCGACCAACTGCTGGGCCAGGTTGACCAGTTGCGCCAGACGCAGGTCGCCAGCGCCCAGGGCGGCGAACATGTCTTCGGCAATCTTCATGTTGGCCTTTTCAGCCAGCTTGTCGAAGTCCACCTGCGGCAAGCCCAGGCGCGCCAGTTCGCGTTCAAGCAAGGTTTTACCGGCCGCGACGTTCTGGTCGCGTGCCTGCAATTTGAACCAGTGCACGATCTTCGCCCGCGCCCGCGACGTGGTGATGTAGCCCAGGTTCGGGTTCAGCCAGTCACGGCTCGGCGTACCATGCTTGCTGGTGATGATCTCGACCTGTTCACCGGTCTGCAGGGTGTAGTTGAGCGGCACGATCCGCCCGTTGATCTTGGCGCCGCGGCAGTTGTGGCCGATTTCAGTGTGTACGCGGTAGGCGAAGTCCAACGGCGTGGCGCCCTTGGGCAAGTCGATGGCATGGCCGTCGGGGGTGAAGATATAGACCCGGTCCGGTTCGATATCCACGCGCAGCTGTTCGGCCAGGCCGCCGATGTCGCCCAGTTCTTCGTGCCACTCCAGCACTTGGCGCAGCCAGGAGATCTTCTCTTCGTACTGGTTGGACCCGGCCTTGACGTCGGTGCCCTTGTAGCGCCAGTGCGCGCACACGCCCAGCTCCGCCTCTTCGTGCATGGCGTGGGTGCGGATCTGCACTTCCAGCACCTTGCCCTCGGGGCCGATTACCGCAGTGTGCAGCGAGCGGTAGCCGTTTTCCTTGGGGTTGGCGATGTAGTCGTCGAACTCCTTGGGAATGTGCCGCCACAAGGTGTGGACAATGCCCAGCGCGGTGTAGCAGTCGCGCATTTCCGGCACCAGCACGCGCACGGCGCGCACATCGTAGATCTGGCTGAAGGCCAGACCCTTGCGCTGCATTTTGCGCCAGATCGAATAGATGTGCTTGGCGCGGCCGCTGATATCGGCTTCGACGCCGGTGGCCTGCAACTCCGAGCGCAGCTGATTCATCACGTCGGAGATAAAGCGCTCGCGGTCGAGCCGCCGCTCATGCAGCAGTGTAGCGATCTGCTTGTATTGTTCGGGCTCGAGGTAGCGGAAGGACAAGTCCTCCAGCTCCCACTTGATATGGCCGATACCCAGGCGATGCGCCAGCGGCGCATAGATATCAAAGACTTCGCGCGCAACGCGGTTGCGCTTTTCATCATCGGCCGTCTTCACCGCCCGGATCGCGCAGGTACGCTCGGCCAGCTTGATCAGGGCGACGCGCACGTCGTCGACCATCGCCACCAGCATCTTGCGCAGGTTTTCCACCTGGCCCTGGGTGCCCATCACCATCGATTGGCGCGGGCTGAGGCTGGCACTGATGGCGGCCATGCGGGCCACGCCGTCGATGAGCTTGGCGACCAAGGCGCCAAAGCGCTGGCTGACGGTGGCCAGTTGGATATGCCCTTCACGCACACCGCGATAGAGCACGGCGGCGATCAGCGAATCCTGGTCGAGCTTGAGATCGGCGAGGATCTCGGCGATCTCAAGCCCGGTACGAAAGCTCGAAGTGCCCTCGGCCCACAGGTTCTTGGCCGCATTGTTTTGCTGCTCGGACTCACGAGCGAACTCGCAAGCGGCCTTCAAGGCTTCACGGTCCAGTGCCGGGTCGACACTGACGGCATGATCCAGCCATGCCTCGAGATTGATACTGCCGTCGGTGTTGATCGGCTGGTGTGCTCTCACCTGTACCATCTTGCTTACCTTCCCTACGACGCACCTTCGATGCGTCAAAAATCATCGCCGACCTTGTACTGCACTCTCCCCGGCAGGTCACAGGCCCTGGAGACTACAAGGCCGGTCGGATTAAACGGGCATCCTAGCCCGCTTCAAATAACGCCATGGCCTCGACATGCGCGGTTTGCGGAAACATGTCGAGGATCCCGGCACGCTTTAGCCGGTAGCCTTGCTTGACCAACTCAACGGTGTCCCGCGCCAGCGTGGCCGGGTTGCAGGACACATACACCAGACGCCTGGCCTTGAAGGTCGCAAGCTTGCGCACAACTTCCAGGGCACCGTCACGGGGTGGGTCCAAGAGTACCGCAGAAAAGCCTTGTTTGGCCCATTCTGTGTCAGTCAAAGGCTGGGACAAATCGGCCTGAAAAAACTGTGCGTTATGCAAATTATTGCTGACGGCATTGGCGGCCGCCCGGTCCACCATGGCCTGCACACCTTCCACCGCCACCACTTCACGCACCTGACGCGCAAGTGGCAGGGCGAAGTTGCCAAGCCCGCAAAACAAGTCCAGCACCCGCTCGTCGGGTTGTGGCGCCAGCCATTCCAGGGCCTGGGCGACCATCGCCGCGTTGACTGCGGCGTTGACCTGGACGAAATCGCCAGGCCGGTAAGCCAGCTCCAGATCCCACTGTTCCAATCGAAACCCCAAGACGGCATCGGCTTCGACCGGCTCCGGCTGTCCTTCGCCATGCAGCCACAGCTGGGCTTCATGGAAGGCACAAAATTCTTTCAAGAGCTGCAGGTCCGCTTCCGACAACGGCGCCATATGCCGCAGCAACACGGCGATGGAGGTACCACTGAACAACTCGACATGCCCCAGGGCCTGCGGTTTGCTCAGCCGGCGCAACAGGTTCGGCAAGCGCTGCATGATCGGCTGCAAGGCCTGTACCAGCACCGGGCAATCATCGATGGCGACGATGTCCTGGCTGGCCACGGCGCGAAAACCCACTTCAAGTTTTTTCGCCTTGGCATCCCAGCGCACGGCCACACGGGCGCGGCGACGGTAGCCAAATTCCGGGCCGCTCAAGGGCGCCGCCCATTCCTGCGGTTCAACACCGGCCACACGCGACAATTGCTCGGCGAGCATGCGCTGTTTCAGGGCAAGTTGTTCGGCATGGGGCAAGTGCTGCACGCTGCAGCCACCACAACGCCCCACGTGGGCACAGGGTGCCGGGCGCCGCAGTTCGCTGGCGGTGAATACGCGCTCGGTGCGCGCCTCGACGATCTTGCCATGAGCGCCCAACACCCGCGCTTCCACGTCCTCACCGGCCAGGGCGCCATTGACGAACCAGGTACGGCCTTCAAAGTACACAATGCCACGGCCGTCATTGGCCAGGCGCTCGATGGTCAGGCGTTGTTTCTTGCCCACCGGAATCTGCGGGGCCCGGCTACCGCCCGTCGGTTGGAAGCGCAGGCCTCTTTCGTGCTTGGCCATCAGTTGGGTTCGTCGAAAATGCCGGTCGACAGGTAACGGTCGCCTCGGTCACAGATGATCGCGACGATCACCGCGTTTTCCACTTCCCTGGACAAGCGCAGCATGCCCGCCACCGCGCCACCGGAGGACACGCCGCAGAAGATGCCTTCTTCACGGGCCAGACGGCGGGTGGTGTCTTCGGCTTCACGCTGGGCCATGTCGATGATGCGGTCTACGCGCGTCGCGCTGTAGATCTTCGGCAAGTACTCTTCGGGCCAACGGCGGATACCCGGGATCGACGCGCCCTCCATCGGTTGCAGGCCGACGATCTGGATCGCCGGGTTCTGCTCCTTGAGATAACGCGAGTTGCCCATGATGGTGCCGGTGGTGCCCATGGAGCTGACGAAATGAGTGATGGTGCCCTGGGTCTGGCGCCAGATTTCCGGGCCGGTGCTGGTGTAGTGCGCCTCAGGGTTATCGCCATTGGCGAACTGGTCCAGTACCAGGCCACGACCTTCGGCGGCCATACGCTCGGCGAGGTCACGCGCGCCTTCCATGCCTTCTTCCTGGGTGACCAGGATCAACTGGGCGCCATAGGCGGTCATCGCCGCCTTGCGTTCGGCGCTGCCGTTGTCGGGCATGATCAGGATCATCTTGTAGCCCTTGATCGCGGCAGCCATGGCCAGGGCGATCCCGGTGTTGCCGGAGGTGGCTTCGATCAGGGTGTCGCCAGGCTTGATCTGCCCGCGCAACTCGGCGCGGGTGATCATCGACAGCGCCGGGCGGTCTTTGACCGAGCCGGCCGGGTTGTTCCCTTCGAGCTTGAGCAACAGGGTATTGCTGGTTTCACCCGCCATGCGTTGCAAGCGGACCAGGGGCGTGTTGCCGACGCAATCGGCGATTGTTGGGTACTGCAAGGTCATGGCGTATTCGCAATCCAGACTGCGGGGGCGAACATCATACCGGGAAAGGTCGGCGGGCCATATCACGCAAAGTGTGGTGTTTATTACTTATTGGAATATGTGGATTAATGCGCGCCTGTACTACCGCTATCGGGAGCAAGCCCCCTCCCACAGAGGGCCGCATTTCAATGGTGTCACTCGATTCTCTGTGGGAGGGGGCTTGCTCCCGATAGCCGCACCTCGATCTCCGGGCTAACCCGACTGCCCATCACCATGATTTCTCTGAAACACCTCCTCACCCATCGCCGCAATCTGCCCCTCGATCAGCGCTTCAAAGGGTTTGAGCAACGGTTCGAACGATACCGGTGCTTCCAGCACCTGCAGCGCTTGCACAAGCGCCTCCAGCGTCGACAGCGCTCCCGGCCCCGGTGCCTTGCGCAGCCGGTAACGCGAAACACCGCCCTCGGCCAGTGTCACCCTCGGCAACGCCGCCAACAACGGATTGAGGTGCAACAGTTTACGCGCCTTGCGCCAGGTGCCATCGGGCACTACCAACAACAAGGGCTGCTCGTCCGGCGCATAGGCCTGCAAAGGCTGGGCATCATCCGCCGGAAACAACAACCGCGCCCGATAACCGGGCGGGTTCAGTAAAGTCGGCAAATCTGCAAACACCTCGCCCACCACCAACTGCGCATTGTTCAACCCCAACGCCGCCAAGCGGGCGGTATTCAGCGCATGGTTGACCTCGCTCGGGTGCTGCAACAGCAACACTCGCGTGCGACTGTCGAGGCAGGGAATCAACGGGCACAGGCAATGGGTGACGGGCCTGAGGCAACGGGAACATTGGGGTCTGGACATGATTTTTCAGGCCTGGTTGAGCTGGGCTTTGAGCAAGTCGCGGAACGTCTGGATCAACGGCTCGCGGCTGCGGCCCCGACGCATGATCATGGAGAACGGCGCCTGGTAGCCGAAGGTCGCCGGCAGCAACACGCGCAGGTCGCCCTTGTCGGCCCAGGCCTGGGCATAGTGCTCGGGCAGGTAGCCGATGTAAGCACCGGACAGCACCAGGATCAGCTGCGCCTCCATACTTTCCACCGTGGCGGCGCTGTGCTTGAAGCCATGGCGCGCCAGTTCCGCCTGGCTCCAGTAGCCGCGGCCGACCATGCGTTGCTGGGTGATCACTTGTTCGGGGATGCGCCGCTCGTTGAACAGCGGGTGCCGCGTGCTGCAATACAACCAGTGCTGCTCGCGATACAGCGGCATGTAGATCAACCCGCTCATGCGGTTGGAAAAAGCGCCGATGGCCAGGTCCAGGCGATTGTCCTGCACCCCCAGTTGCAATTCGTACGGGCTCATCACCGACAGATGCAAATGCACCGCCGGGTGTTCCAGGCTGTAGGCGCCGATCACTTCGGCAAATGGCAACGCCTTGTCGCTGACAGTGGAATCGAGCACGCCCAGCTTGAGGGTGCCGCGCAACTCGCCTTTCAACGCGGCGGCGTATTGCTCGAAACCTTCGAGTTCACCGAGCAGGCGCAGGGTTTCCTGATGGAACAACTCGCCCTTGCTGGTCAGGCTGAACCCGCCCCGCCCGCGATGGCACAGCACCAGGCCCAACGCCGACTCCAGTTGGCTCATGTAGGTGCTGATGGCTGACGTCGACAGGTTGAGTTCGTGCTGAGCATTGGCGAAGCCCTGGTGGCGCACCACGCTGACGAAGATGCGCAGCAGTTTCAAGTCGGGCAAGGCGTTGGCCATGGGCTCTCCACAGTGTTCAGTTGGCTTGTAGTGAGCGGGCTTGCCCCGCGCTGAGGGGCGAAGCCGCCCCAAATAAGGACGCTGCGGTGTGTCAGAAAGACCTGAGGTGTCAGGGTTTGGGGCGGCTTCGCCCCCCAGCGCGGGGCAAGCCCGCTCACTACAACCCAGAGAGTTTAACCGCTGGGGATTAGTTTAGAAAAACCTGAACTAAGTATTTGCCCCTGCCGATTCTTCCCGCCACGGGCTTTTCGCAGAATCGACCGCTAATAAACAAAACAACGATGAGGCACTCCCGTGGACAAGATTTTCCACCAACCACTGGGCGGCAACGAAATGCCGCGCTTCGCCGGCATCGCCACCATGATGCGCCTGCCCCACCTGCAAACGGCCCAGGGCCTGGACGCCGCCTTTATCGGCGTGCCCCTGGATATCGGCACTTCACTGCGTGCCGGCACACGCTTCGGGCCGCGTGAAATCCGCGCCGAATCGGTGATGATCCGCCCCTACAACATGGCCACCGGTGCCGCCCCATTCGACTCGCTGTCGGTGGCCGATATCGGCGACGTGGCGATCAACACGTTCAACCTGCTCGACGCCGTGCGCATCATCGAAGAAGCCTACGACGAGATTCTTGACCACGACGTGATCCCGCTGACCCTGGGCGGTGACCACACCATCACCTTGCCGATCCTGCGCGCGATCCACAAAAAACACGGCAAGGTCGGCCTGGTGCACATCGATGCCCATGCTGACGTCAACGACCACATGTTCGGTGAGAAAATCGCCCACGGCACCACCTTCCGCCGCGCCGTCGAAGAAGGCTTGCTCGATTGCGACCGTGTGGTGCAGATCGGCCTGCGCGCCCAGGGCTACACCGCCGAAGACTTTAACTGGAGCCGCAAACAGGGCTTTCGCGTGGTCCAGGCCGAAGAATGCTGGCACCACTCCCTCGCCCCCTTGATGGCCGAAGTACGTGAAAAAGTCGGCGGTGGCCCGGTGTACCTGAGCTTTGATATCGACGGCATCGACCCGGCGTGGGCGCCCGGTACCGGCACCCCGGAAATCGGCGGGCTGACCACCATCCAGGCGATCGAGATCATCCGCGGCTGCCAGGGCCTGGACCTGATTGGTTGCGACCTGGTGGAAGTTTCGCCACCGTACGACACCACCGGCAACACCTCGCTGCTGGGCGCCAACTTGCTGTACGAGATGCTCTGCGTACTGCCTGGCGTGGCGCATCGCTGATGAGCGCGCAAGCCGTGCTGAAAGCTGCCGCCGACCTGGTGTCGGCGTTTGCCCGCAATGACCGCGCCGCTTATTTCGACGCGTTCACGGCCGATGCCACCTTTGTGTTCTACACCCTCCCCGAGCCGCTGCTCAGCCGCGACGCCTACCAGGCGTTGTGGGACAGCTGGCGCCAGGATGAGGGGTTTGAGGTGCTGTCCTGCACCTCAAGCAACGCCACCGTCAGCCTGCAAGGTGACGTGGCGATATTGATTCATGACGTGGCCACCGAGCTGCGCATGAACGGGGAGCAATTCAATAGCCAGGAACGCGAAACCATTGTCTTCAGACGGCAACGGTTGCGCGCAGAACAACAAGAGGGCCTGTGGCTGGCCTGTCACGAACATTTATCCGCTATGCCGGAAGGGCTGCCGCCCCATTAGCCAATGTGATCGGAGCTGATCATGAATAATAAAAACAACGATAAAAGTATTCGAAAAATAGAAACCAACGGGGTCGAACAGATCCCGGACCACGAACGTACCGCCAGCCCCAAGGATCTGTTCCGCCTGATCTTCGGCGGTGCCAATACCTTTGCCACCGCCGTGCTGGGCTCATTTCCCGTGCTGTTCGGCCTGTCGTTCCAGGCCGGCGCCTGGGCGATCGTACTGGGCGTGCTGGTGGGCGCGTTGATCCTGGCCCCCATGGGCCTGTTCGGGCCGATCAATGGCACCAACAACGCGGTGTCTTCCGGTGCGCACTTCGGCGTGCACGGGCGGATTGTCGGCTCATTTCTGTCGCTGCTGACCGCGATTGCCTTCTTCTCACTCTCGGTGTGGAGTTCGGGTGATGCCTTGGTCGGTGGTGCGAAACGTCTGATTGGCCTGCCGGAAACCGATCTGACCCTAGGTTTGGCCTATGGCCTGTTCGCCCTCCTGGTGCTCACAGTGTGCATCTACGGCTTTCGCTTCATGCTGTGGGTCAACCGTATCGCCGTATGGGCGGCGAGCCTGTTGTTCCTGCTGGGGATCTTCGCGTTTGCGCCGGCCTTCGACAGCCAGTTCGCCGGCACTGTAGCGCTGGGTCAGCCGGGTTTCTGGGCGGCGTTTATCGGCGCCGCATTAGTGGCCATGAGCAATCCGATTTCCTTCGGGGCGTTCCTGGGTGACTGGTCGCGCTATATCCCGCGTGAAACACCGAAAGGTCGAATCATGCTGGCGGTGGTCCTCGCGCAAATCGCCACTTTGATCCCGTTCCTGTTCGGCCTGGCCACCGCGACCATCGTGGCGATCAAGGCGCCGGACTACATCGCGGCCAACAATTATGTCGGCGGCCTGCTGGCGGTGGCGCCGAGCTGGTTCTTCCTGCCGGTGTGCCTGATCGCGGTGATCGGCGGCATGTCCACCGGCACCACCTCGCTGTATGGCACCGGGCTGGACATGTCCAGCGTGTTCCCACGCCTGCTGTCGCGGGTCAAGGCCACATTGCTGATTGGGGTGATGTCGATAGCCTTCATCTTTATCGGACGTTTCGCCGCCAACCTGGTGCAAAGCGTCTCGACCTTCGCCGTGCTGATCATCACCTGCACCACGCCGTGGATGGTGATGATGATCATCGGCCTGATCGTACGCCGGGGCTTCTACTGCCCGGACGATCTGCAAGTGTTTACCCGTGGTGAGACCGGCGGTCGCTACTGGTTCAACCATGGCTGGAACTGGCGCGGGCTCGGGGCCTGGATCCCGAGTGCACTGGTGGGCCTGTGCTTCGTCAACCTGCCGGGGCAGTTTGTCGGGCCGCTGGGCAACCTGGCGGATGGCATCGACATCAGCCTGCCGGTGACCTTGGGGCTGGCCTCGGTGGTGTACCTGACCTTGCTGCGGCTGTTTCCCGAGCCGGCCTCGGTTTATGGGCCGGCTGTCGTGGCGAGGGAGCGTTCACCCTCACCACCGCATGTTCCCTCGCCACAGCAAGCGCCTTCAGCACAATAAAAAATAATCGGAGAACCGCCGTCATGGCTTTGGATTTATTCGTCGTACTCATCTACGCCGCCGGCATGCTCGTGCTCGGCTACTACGGCATGCGCCGCGCCAAGACCCACGAGGACTATCTGGTGGCTGGCCGCAACCTGGGGCCGTCGCTGTACATGGGCACCATGGCCGCCACCGTACTGGGCGGTGCATCTACGGTCGGCACCGTGCGCCTGGGTTATGTGCATGGTATTTCCGGTTTCTGGCTGTGCGCCGCGCTGGGCGCCGGGATCATCGCGCTGAACCTGTTCCTGGCCAAGCCGCTGCTGAAGCTGAAAATCTTCACCGTCACCCAGGTTCTGGAAAAACGCTACAACCCCATGGCCCGTCAAGCGAGTGCGGTGATCATGCTGGCCTATGCCTTGATGATCGGCGTGACCTCGATCCTGGCCATTGGTACCGTACTGCAAGTGCTGTTCGGCCTGCCGTTCTGGGTCTCGGTGCTGCTGGGCGGTGGCGTGGTGGTGGTGTACTCGACCATCGGCGGCATGTGGTCGCTGACCCTCACCGATATCGTGCAGTTCGTGATCAAGACCGTCGGCCTGATGTTCATCCTGCTCCCCATCTGCCTGTACCGCGTCGGCGGTTGGGATGAGCTGGTCGCCAAGCTGCCGGCATCGAACTTCAGCTTCACCGAAATCGGCTGGGACACGATCATCACCTACTTCATGATCTACTTTTTCGGCATCCTGATTGGCCAGGACATCTGGCAGCGAGTGTTCACCGCCCGCGATGAAAAGGTCGCCAAGTACGCAGGCACTTTCGCCGGTTTCTACTGCATCCTCTACGGTCTGGCCTGCGCGCTGATCGGCATGGCGGCGCATGTGCTGCTCCCCAATCTGGACAACGTCAACAACGCCTTCGCCGCCATCGTCAAAGCCTCGCTGCCGGATGGCATCCGCGGCCTGGTGATCGCTGCGGCCCTGGCCGCGATGATGTCCACCGCCAGCGCCGGCTTACTGGCGGCCTCCACGGTATTGACCGAAGACCTGCTGCCGCGCTTGCGTGGCGGCAAACCATCGAGCCTGGCGGTCAACCGCCTGTTCACCATGCTCACCGGCATTGCCGTACTGGGCATCGCACTGGTGGTCAACGATGTGATCAGCGCGTTGACCCTGGCCTACAACCTGTTGGTGGGTGGCATGCTGATCCCACTGATCGGTGCGATCTTCTGGAAGCGGGCAACCACCTCAGGCGCGATCACCTCCATGACCCTGGGCTTTGTGACGGCGCTGGTATTCATGATCAAGGATGGGTTGGACGCGAATACGCCGATCTACTACAGCCTGGCGATTGGGCTGGTGAGCTTCGTGGTGGTGAGTATGTTGTCGCGCAGCCCCCAGGCATCGGTAGCCCGGGCGGTTTGAGGCGCAACAGGATTTAAAGCGGTTGCTTCAGCGGGTGCGACGTCGGGTGTCGCGCCCGTTTTTTTGGGGGCTACTGCCAAGCCTTCTCAAACAGATCGCCGCAGGTCTTGCATTCGGAACACGATAATAAAAAACGCGGCCGCGTAAGGCATAAGGAGCACGGAAGGCACTCCGAAGAGAACCCACGCCCTCAACGCCCGCATGATCACGGCCACGATCACGTGAGCGCCTCAGGGCTTACCTGCGACGGGGACGGCGTTGCTCATCATCCGTACGAATAGGCACCGGTTGCAGCGGCGGCTCGATCAAGCCGAGTGCCACGCCGAGGTCATGGAGCCAGTTCTGAATTTTCTCTTTCATGGTGGTGCCCCCCTTTGAGGGTAATGCGGGTCGGCGCTAATTCTGTCGCCGCTTCCTACAGATAGTAGCCTTAAGTCTTACGTATTGCTTGTACGAAAACACAACGAACTATTACTGAATTCATCTAAATCCTGACGGATCGCTCAAGCGATCGCGCGCGTGTCTTGCAGGATCTCGGCTCTGCCTGCCTGCTGCAGGTCAATCCATGCATTGAGGTTAGCGCCGAGCATCCCCTTTCGCCACATGAGCCAGGTAGTCGCAGTGGCAAAAGGCCCGGTCAGGGGATGAACGGACACACCGTCCTTGCCCGGAAGGCTGTCGAGCATGGATTCAGACATCAATGCCACACCGGAACCGGCAATCACGCAGGCGAGCATGCCTTGATAAGACTCGATCTCGATCGCCCGGCCCATGGCCACACGGTCGTGGGAAAACCAGGTTTCAAGGCGTGCGCGGTAAGCACAACTGCGGCGGAAGGTGAATACCGAGCGGCCCGCCACATCCTGGGGGCCGCGCACGGGTGGGTGATCGGCTTCGCAGATCAACACCAGCCGTTCTTCGCACAAGGGCACACCATCAAGGGTAGCGATGGTGATGGGGCCGTCCACCAGCGCCGCGTCCAGGCGACCGGCGATCAGACCCTCCAAAAGCTCACCGCTGGGCGCCGATTGCACCTGCAGGTTCACCATCGGGTAGGCCTTGTGGTAACGCGCCAACAACTTCGGCAAATGAATCGCTGCAGTGCTGTACATACTGCCCAGCACAAAATCGCCGGCCGGTTGCCCGCCCTGCACAGCGCCGTGAGCTTCGTCGTGCAGCGCCAGCAGACGGGTGCTGTAGTCCAGTAACACTTTGCCCGCCGGAGAAAGCTGCAAACGCTGGCGCTCGCGCACGAACAACTCAACACCGAGCTGCTCTTCCATCTGCTTGAGGCGTGTCGACAGGTTCGACGGCACTCGGTGCAAGCGTTCGGCCGCACGGGTGATGGAACCCTCCTCCGCCACGGCCTGGAAAATACGCAATTGACTGAACTCCACGCCTTTCTCCAAAACTGAACAAGTTACTCAATATTATTCATTTTTACAGAAAGTAAACTCGATTTAGCCTGAAGGTCAATCGCTGCCTTGCAGGAAACCTGAACATGTCCCCCCTGATCCGCTTACTCGCCAGCTTTATCGCCTTGATGATGGCCATGGGCATTGGCCGCTTCGCGCTGACCCCGCAGATGCCCCACCTGCTCAGTGAAGGCCAGGTCGACCTGACCGGCGCAGGGCTGATCGCGGCGGCCAATTACCTGGGCTACTTCGTGGGTGCAGTGGATTCGATCTTCGCCCGCAGCCATCACCACGTACGAGGTCGGATGTACGGCGGGCTGTGGCTTTGCGTGCTGCTGACCCTGGCGTCGTATTGGGCACAGGGCTTCTGGCCGCACCTGTTGCTGCGCTTTGGCACCGGCGTCGCCAGTGCCTGGGCGTTGGTGATGATCACCAGCTTGAGCCAGCCCCTGGCGATTGCCGCCGGGCGAGCACGCCTGGGCGCCTTGGTGTTTGCCGGCCCGGGGCTGGGCATTCTGCTGACCGGGCTGCTGGCATTGGGCTCGAACCGCCTGGGGCAAAGCTCGGCAACGCTGTGGCTGGTGTATGGCGTGGTGGCGCTGGTAATGCTGCTGGCGACCCTGCCGTTCCTGCCTCAACCGATCGCGCCAGTTGCCCACGTCCATCACACGGGTGGCAACGCCAGCATCGCGCATCTGTGCTGGATTTACTTCCTGTATGGCCTGGGCTACATCATTCCGGCGACCTTCCTGTCACAAATGGCCAGCGCGCAATTCAACGGCGCCTGGCAAGCCGATCTGTTCTGGCCATGCTTTGGCCTGGCTGCCGCGATGGGCGTGGTGATCGCCAGCCTGCGCCGCAAAGACCCGCACACCACCCGCCGCTGGCTGATGAGCACGTTATGGCTACAAGCAGCCGGGGTGTTCGCCTGCTTGCTGGGCAATGGCTGGGGCTTGGCGCTGGGCGTATTGCTGTGCGGTGCACCGTTCCTGGCTTGCATGCAGTTGGTGATGGCACGCTTGCGGGAAGTCGCCCCCCACGGCTACCAGCGCAGCACCGGGCTGTTGACCGCCAGCTTTGCCGTCGGGCAATTGAGCGGCCCGTTGCTGGCGTCGCTGAGCAGTCACTGGAGCGGCGGCCTGCAACCGGCCTTGGTGATTGCCGGCGGCGGCCTGATATTAGCGGGCGTAATACTGATCAACCGGCAACCAGCGGCGTCGGCGAGCGAACCTGCTCGCGCCGGGCAAGCACCAGGAAAAACAGCCCTCCCAGGAAACAGCCGGTAAACCAGGCAAAGTTGGCCATGCCCTGCAGCGCCGGCGTAAAGGTGATTGCAACCCCCACCAGCGTCGCGGGCACCAAGGCTTTGACCGCCGTCCAATTCACCCCGCCGTCGAAGTAGTAGCGCCCGCTCGGGCTGTCATCGAACAGAGCATCCACATCGATCTTCTGCTTTTTGACCAGGTAGAAGTCCACCAGCAGAATCCCGAACAACGGGCCAATGAACGCTGCGAGGACGTCCAGGGTGTAGTGGATCATCAGCGGGTTATTGAACAGGTTCCACGGGGTGATGAAGATCGATGCCACGGCGGCGATCATCCCCCCGGCCCGCCAGCTGATTTTGCTCGGTGCCACATTGGCAAAATCAAACGCCGGCGACACGAAATTGGCCACGATATTGATGCCGATGGTCGCGGTGACGAAAGCAAAGGCTCCCAGCAACACAGCCAGGCTGTTGTCGATGCGCGAGACGGTGGCGATCGGGTCGTGAAGCATTTCGCCAAATACCGGCAGCGTGCCCGAAACGATCACCACGGTGACCAGGGAAAATGCCAGGAAATTCACCGGCAGCCCCCAGAAATTACCGCGCCGTACGTCGCGCATGCTGCGGCAATAGCGGCTGAAATCACCAAAATTCAGTGTGGGGCCGGAGAAGTACGACACCACCAGCGCCGTCGCCACGATCACCTGACCGAAGGCTTGCCAGCCCGACAGGGATTTTTCCGCCAGGGTGAAACTGATATTCGCCCAGCCGGCCTTCCATACGATCCAACCGGCCAAGGCAAACATCACCGCGTACACCACCGGCCCAGCCCAGTCGATAAAGCGGCGGATCGACTCCATACCGGCCCAGAACACCGCGGCCTGCAACCCCCATAAACAGAGAAAGCCAAACCAGCCCAGATAGGACAACCCTGCAAAATGCGGCTCTGCGTAAACCGCCATCTGTGGGAAAAAGCGCAGCACCACGATGATCAAGGCACTCGACGCCAAGTACGTCTGAATGCCGTACCACGCTACAGCGATCAACCCACGAATCACCGCCGGAATATTCGCTCCGAACACACCAAACGCCAGCCGACAGATCACCGGATACGGCACGGCAGCCTGCTGGCTCGGCTTGGCCACCAAGTTGGCGATCAACTGCACGATGCAGATCCCGGCCAGCAAGGCGATCAACACCTGCCAACTGGCCAGGCCGAGCGCGAACAGGCTGGCGGCGAAGACATAGCCGCCCACGCTGTGCACATCACTCATCCAGAAGGCGAAGATGTTGTACCAGGTCCATTTTTGCGGCAAAGGCCCCAGGTCCTGGTTGTACAGGCGCGGGCTGTAGCCTTTGGGGTGTTGTTCGGTCATCGCTGGGCTCCTCGAAATACCGGCCAGCGCTGTCGTCGCAGCGTGCATACGTTAGGCGGCGCGGTTTGTATACGAGGCATTCAGCAGAATACGTGCCAATGGCACACAATCCCTCTGAATCAGCGTTCCACAGGGACTACAAAGGCTTTACAAGCAGGACGGGCGCTCAGCAACGGTGCATTAAAATCCTGTACACAATCAGTGTTGCACCCGATGTGCACACAGGTAGCCGGCAGCACAACAGACCGCCGTCAGAAAGGTGCCCCAGGCCATGTCCATCACCGCCAAACCGGCAGACCAGCCTTGCAGCGTGGCCCAGTTGCTCAAGTCATAAGTGCCGTAGGCCACCAGGCCGAGCAGCGCCCCCAGGCGTGCGGCGCGTTGCCAGCTGGCGCTTGGCAGCACGACCAATGCCACACAACCGGCGGCGTACAGGAGATAGAACAGCACCGCCGGCAGTAGGCGAGGTTGATCGAGCATCAGCGAGCCGAGCAGGGACTTATAGGTAGGGCCCATCAGGACGCCGAGCCAGAGGCCGTCGAGCAGCAGAAAGGCGAGCAAGGTGCCGAGGTAAGCGAAGAGTGTTTTGCGCATCATTTATGTAGCCTCTGTAGGCGCCGATGGGCGCCTACAGAAGAGCAAGCCGGGCTCAGCTTAGTTCAATGCGATCGGCATGAATCACAATCTGGCCTTGCTTGTAGAGCGCACCAATGGCCTTCTTGAAGTTGCCCTTGCTGACGCCGAACAAGTTGCTGATCAGCGCCGGGTCGCTTTTGTCGCTGACCGGCAAGGTGCCGTTGTTTTCGCGCAACTTGGCAAGGATCTTCGAATTGAGGCTGGACGCTGCTTCCTGGCCAACCGGCTGCAGGCTCAGGCTGATGTTGCCATCGGCACGGATCTCTTTGATAAAGCCTTTTTCCTGCTTGCCGGGGCGCAGGAACTTGAACACTTCGTTCTTGTGGATCAGGCCCCAGTGCTTGTTGTTGATGATCGCCTTGAAACCCATGTCGGTGGCTTCGGCCACCAGCAGGTCGACTTCCTGGCCTACCTGGTAGTTGGCCGGCGTTTTGTCCAGGTAACGATCCAGGCGTGCAGTGGCGGTGATGCGTTTGGTGTGCTTGTCGAGGTAGACATGCACTACGCAGTAATCACCGGCACTCAATTGGCGTTTTTCTTCCGAATACGGGAGCAACAGATCCTTGGGTAAGCCCCAGTCAAGGAATACACCAATGCTGTTGACTTCCACCACTTTCAAACTGGCAAATTCGCCCACTTGAACTTTCGGTTTTTCAGTCGTGGCAATAAGTTTGTCATCGCTGTCCAGATAAATGAAAACGTTAAGCCAGTCTTCATCTTCGCTGGGAATATCTTTGGGGATATACCGATTCGGCAAGAGGATTTCACCATCTTGCGCGCCATCCAGGTACAAACCGAAGTTAGTATGTTTAACCACTTGCAAACTGTTGTAGCGCCCGACTAAAGCCATGTCCAATACCCTCATTACGTCGGCGGCATTCTACCCGAGTTGCGCCTACCACGCGCGTGCGCCTGAAAAATCGCGGGCTGGCACGGGCTTCCAGCGGCGACGCCCCGCTCGTCTGATCAAACGCCTGAGTTTTTCCAGGGATGCGAAGCGCCGTATGCCCCGTGGTTTCGAGTTAAAACAGTAAGTTAGGCGATTATTTGATAGATAGACTTCGGCTATTTTCCGCCGCGCCAGTTATTCCCAGGGGATATTTGCCAAGCAATTGTCAAGTATTTCCTGTACGATGCCTGGCCAAGTTAATTTTCTACAGGTTAGTGGCCGCCATGCGCGTAAAAGCATCCAACAGCAAAGCAAAGCCAGCTCCCGCCGTTGAAACCAGCGAATCGATCAACAGCCAGATTGCAGCGTTTCTCAAGTCCGGTGGCGAAATCCAGCAAATTGCCAAGGGCGTAAGCGGCCAGACTTTCGGCCCGTCCAAGCAGATCAGCCTGGGCAAGAAATAACACCTGTCTACCCATCTGGTCCCTAAGCGTCTTGCCTTCAAGGCGCTAGGACTGGAGCCCGAAACACCTTCTCCATATTTGTGCCAATCGACGAACGGGGCTCACCGCCTGGCATTCGCCGGTATGCTTGCACACGTCTAGCACGGGCACTTGCCCGATTTCTCCGTTACGGCTCCTCGCTTTTTATGGAGTGAAGCGTGCTCAAACCCTGCATTGTATTGATCAGCATCCTGGTGGCGAGCCCACTGGCCGAGGCGCAGATTTTCCAGCGCGAACTGGGCGACTTCGATCTGAAATTAGGCACCACCCCCAGCCGCAGCATGGCCCAAGGCCTGGTCAAACCCACCTCGCCAGGCAGTGACTCGTTCCACGGTGGCCTGGACCTGAGCCATGACAGCGGCCTGTATTTCGGCCAGTTCTCCCCCAGCATGGGCTTGTCCTCCAGCAAAAACTTCGAAGTCGATTCCTACATGGGTTTCAAACGCCCCTTCGACCAGACCCTGGGCTACGAAGTCGGATTGATCCACTACAGCCATCCCAAGCTCAGCCCGCTCGACAGCCAGGAGTTGTATGGCGGCCTGAACCTGCTGGGCAACCGCTTCGGCGTGTCCTTGAGCAACGACCCGGACCGACAGGACAGCACCCTGTTCGCCGACCTCGGCGGCACGCAGCCCTTCGGCATCGGCGTCAGCATGAAGTACACCACGCATCAGTTGGGCAGCCCGGTCTCAGTGGAGGGAGGCTCGATCAGCAGCTTCAACGATTGGTCGGTACAGTTCTCGCGCGAATGGAAAGGCATCGACCTGGACCTGATCTACAGCGGCTCCAGCCTCAGCGGCAGCGACTGCTCGGCATATTCCGGACACAACTCGCAATGCGATGGTCTGTTGACCTTGAAGGCTGCGCGGTCGTTTTATTAATCGGCTGAACTGTCGCGCCCGGCGTGGGTTCACATGCATGAACCCCACTGCGCAAGGACCTGCCCATGCTGCGTCGGCTCAAACTTCTGGTGATACTGCTGAGCCTGAGCCTGATACTGGCCGGCTGCAATCGCGTAGGCCTGGCCTACCGCAATCTCGATGTGATCATCCCCTGGACCCTCAGTGACTACCTGGAAATGAACGCCGGGCAGAAGAGTTGGTTCAACGACACACTCAAGCAACACCTGGCCTGGCACTGCACCACGCAATTGCCCGGCTACCTGGATTGGCTCGACCGCCTGCAACAGATGGTCGACGACAACAAGGTCAGCGACGCCGCTCTGCAATCGCGTACCCTGGAGGCCAAGCAGGCGATCGCCGAGATTGCCCGGCAAATCACCCCGTCAGCGGTCGAGCTGTTACAAGGCCTGGATGATCAGCAAGTCAAGGACATGCAGGACGCCTTTGCCAAGGACCTGAAAAAACGCCAGGACGAATACCTCAAGCCACCGCTGGAGCGGCAGATCAAGGAGCGCGCCGAGCGTATGAGCAAACGCCTGGACGCCTGGATCGGCCCGTTGAGCACCAGCCAGCAGAACCGCGTGACAGCCTGGTCCATCGCATTGGGCCCGCAGAACCAAGCCTGGATCGACAACCGCGCGCGCTGGCAGGCGCAATTTATCGAGGCCCTGCAACAACGCCGCAACGCCGACTTCCCGCAGAAGATCGAGCAATTGCTGGTGAACCGCGAAAGCCTGTGGACCCCGCAGTACCGCACCGCCTATACACAAACAGAAGCGGCAGCGCGCAGCCTGATCGTCGACCTGATGGCCGAAAGCAGCGTGCAACAACGTCAGAAGCTCACCCAGAAAATCGACAAGGTGCGCGCCGATTTCCAAGCGCTCAAATGCCTGAAGAGCACGCAGCCCTAGGTCGGCGCCAGCGTCCCGAGCCAAGCCACCAACGCCAGGATCGCCAGCACCGCCGCAAATTCCAGGGCGATGCTGCGGCGTAAGGCTGTACACGCGGCGACGTGGTCGCCCTGCGCCAGCGAACGCTGGAGCAACGGCGTCAGATGGGAACGATTGAGCGTCGCCAGCCCCAGCATCAGGCCGAACAATCCCAACTTGAAACACAACAGGATCGCGTAAACGCCACCCGTGATGCCATCCAGGTTCGGCCCGACCACAAACAGATAGTTCGCCACGCCCGTGGCAATCAGCACCGCGACGAATGCCACACCCACGCGCTCGAAGCCCGCCAAGGTGTGTGCCAATACCTGCACCGCCGGCGCGGACCTGCGCATCAGCAATAAACCGAACGCCGCCAATGCCCCGACCCAGCCCGCCGCCGCCAACAGGTGAGCACTGTCACTGAGCAGATGCCACACCCCAAGCGCGCCCTCATGCATCACGCCATGCCCGGTCCACGCCAGCGTCACCAATGCCAGGCCACCGAACCAAGTGGCCAAGCGGGTGCTGAGCACCAACCAGAACAGCGCAACAATCCGTAGCCACCAGCTCCAGCCCAGTTCGGTCTGCCAGAGCATCATCTGCAGGTGTGGCCACAGCGTCGACCAATCCTCGGCACCGCTCATGGCCTGGGTCATCGACAACAGCGACGCCACCGAAAGCAGCACCCCCAGGCTCGCCAACCCCCGCAGCAACCACTTCAGATCCAGCGGCCGGCTATCGGCATACAGGCCAAACAGCCCCAGGCCAAACACCAGCATCAGGTCCAGATAAAGAGCAAAGCGCAGAACAACCGGAAGCAGTTCACTCATGGCTGGACGCTGAACACCACGTTGCCGAGGATCGGGTGGGTGTCGGCCGACACGGCACGCCAGTCGACCCTATAGGTACCGGTCGCCAGTGTAGAGGCCGGCTTGATCAGCATCACTTTGGGGTCGGCACTGGCCGCGACACTGGCTTTTACCGGCATCGGCGAATTCGGCATACCGGGCATATCGGTCATGGTCAGCTTGGCGCCGGAAAACTGCGTCAGCAGGTTCTCCGAAAAACGCAGCTCGATCACGGCCGGTGGCGCCCCCTTGGCCCCCTCAACCGGGGTCGACGACAACAGTTTCGGATGGGCCGAGGCCGCCAGGCTGGCGATCAGTCCCGCCCACAGCACAGCGCCCGCCAGGGTGGTTTTCAACATTGACATGCAAGGCTCCAGGCCGCTCGTGGCGGCGAGTTATAGAAAGAGTAAAGCGTCAGAACCACAGGCGTACGCCCACCACCCAGCGCACCTGACGGGTGTCTGCGCCGTCATCCCGTGCGTATTGCGCAGTCTGGCCGTAGCTGCGGCTCCAGGTGACACCCACGTAGGGCGCCCATTCGCGGCGGACTTCATAACGCAGCCTCAAGCCCAGCTCACTCTGCGCAAGGCCAGAACCGATGCCGCGCTGCGGATCGTTACGGCCATAGAAATTGAGTTCGGCGGTGGGCTGCAGGATCAGCCGGTTGGTCAGCAGGAGGTCGTAGTCGCCTTCCAATCGGGCTGCGGTACGCCCCGCCTCGCCGACAAACACCGTGGCTTCAGCTTCAAAGTTGTACAGCGCCATGCCCTGTGTACCAAACGCTGCCCAGGTTTGCCCGTCCCCCGGCTTGAAGTCCTGGCGCACACCGCCCACCAGATCCCACCATGGGCTGATGGCATGCCCCCACAGCACCTGGGCTTCGGCGTTTTCAGTACGACCGGCACTGCGCTCGCCTTCACTGCGCAACCACAGGCGGTCGATGTCGCCACCGACCCAACCCTTGATATCCCAGTTCAGCGCACCCTCGCCGTCGCCGTCTTGCCATTCCAACTGGTTGATCAGCAATAGTGAGTTGATCGCACTGTCGTGAACCTTGTGCCCACCGGGAGCGTTGTACACCGCGGCGCGATCAGCGTCGGTCAAGGTCGGGATCGGCGTGCGGCTCTCGCTGAGCGCGGGTATCGCCGGGCTCATGCCTTGAAACTCATCCGCCAGGGTCAGCGGGCTGAACGCCAACCCGATGAACGCCCATAAAACATGCCGGCTTATGCTCGCTTGCTCATTCATGCACGCGCACCTCGCGGAACATGCCCATTTCCATGTGATACAGCAGGTGGCAGTGATAGGCCCATCGCCCCAGCGCATCAGCGGTTACGCGGTAGCTGCGCCGGGAACCCGGCGGCATGTCGACGGTATGTTTGCGTACCTGGAACTGGCCGTTTTCGTCTTCCAGGTCACTCCACAGGCCATGCAGGTGAATGGGATGGCTCATCATGGTGTCGTTGACCAACACCAATCGGACCCGCTCGCCATAAGTCAATTGCAAAGGCTCGGCATCGGAAAACTTCACCCCATTGAACGACCAGGCGAACTTCTCCATATGCCCGGTGAGGTGCAATTCAAGGGTGCGGCTGGGGTCGCGGCCGTCAGGATCCTCGAAGGTACTGCGCAGGTCAGCGTAAGTCAGAACACGCCGGCCGTTGTTGCGCAGGCCGATGCCGGGGTCATCGAGCTTGGGGACCGGGTTCATGGCTTGCATATCCACCAACGGGTTGTCCTGCTCGCTGGCGGGATGGGCCTGCATCGGCATCGCACTGTGGTCCATGCCTTCCATACCCGGCATATCCGCCATGGCTCCGTGATCCATACCGCCCATGCCCATATCGCCCATGGTGATCCAGGGGCGCGGATCCAACTCGGGGACTGAGGCAATCGCCCCGGGCTGACAAGCCAGGGTGCCGCGGGCGTAGCCGCTGCGGTCCATCGATTGGGCAAACAGCGTATAGGCTGGCGCCGTCGGCTCGACCAGCACGTCGAAAGTCTCCGCCACGGCAATGCGGAACTCGTCGACACTCACCGGCTGCACCGGCTGGCCATCAGCGGCAATCACGGTCATCTTCAGCCCCGGGATGCGCACATCGAAATAGCTCATCGCCGATCCGTTGATAAAGCGCAGCCGAATCGTTTCCCCCGCCTGAAACACGCCAGTCCAATTGCGTCCGGGAGGCTGGCCGTTGAGCAGATAGGTGTAGGTCTGGCCACTGACGTCGGCCAGGTCCGTAGGGTTCATCTTCATCTGTGCCCACATCAAGCGATCGTCGACGGTCGCTGACCAGCCCTGCTTGCCCACATCCCGTACAAAATCGCCCACGGTCGGCTTGTGCCGGTTGTAGTAATCCGACTGTTTCTTGAGGGTTTTCATCAGCGCAACGGGGTCTTCATCGGTCCAGTCCGACAGCATCACCACGTAATCGCGCTGGTAGCTGAACGTCTCGGGCACCTTGGGATCGATCACCAGCGGGCCATACACCCCCCTTTGCTCCTGGAACCCGGAATGACTGTGGTACCAGTACGTGCCGTGCTGCCTGACCGTGAACCGATAGACAAACACGCCACCCGGTTCGATGCCCTGGAAGCTCAGGCCCGGCACACCATCCATGTTCGACGGCAGGAGAATGCCGTGCCAGTGGATCGACGTCGGCTCAGCCAGGCGGTTTTTTACGCGCAGGGTCACGGTGTCGCCCTCGCGCCAGCGCAACAGCGGGCCGGGCAGGCTGCCGTTGATCGTCAGCGCGGTGCGATCGCGGCCTGTGAGGTTGACCGGGGACTGATCGATAAACAGATCAAATTGCGTGCCCGCGAGCACGCTGGGCTGGTCGGGGCTGGTCAACGCCCAGACCGGGGTGCGCCAGAGCCCGAGGCCGCCCAGCAAGCCGCCGGCGGCCAGGCCTTTGACGAATGTTCGTCGGGTGGTTTTGGAGTGCATGCCAATTCAATTCCATACGTTGAATGGCAGCAGATTAGGCACGCACGGCTGTCAGCCACCTTAGCGGCAGATTACCGATCTGACAGTTTCGCCCGACACCCCACAGCGGCGCGGGCGTTGGGCATCAGGCGATTTGAGCCTTGGACGCAACGGTGGCAAAGGTTGCCGGGTCCAGTGCATCAGGCTGCTCGTCGAGTACCTGGCGCGGATGGTCATTGCCCGGGATCGAACTGTCGATCAACGCCAGCAACTGCGCACCGAGCGCGGTCAGGATAAAGTTCTCGCCATTGCCGCCCTCTTCCTCCGGGCGCGACTCAATAAAACCACGCTTGAACAGCAGTGCCTCGTAGTCCGCGGCGGTCCTTTTCAGCGCATCCAGATTGCCGGTAGGCTCACCCGCCGTCGCCTTCTCGGCCGCCTCCTGCTCGGCGTATTTGCGTGGGGCGAAGCTACCTTCGCCGTTCTGTACTTCATGCAGCAGACGTTCGATCAGATCCCAGTTGTAAGTCGTCATCCTGATTCCTCCCGCAGGCCGATGGAAAGTAGCCCGTCAAAAGGTGTGACAGGCCACGTCAGCGGCCGTTCAGCTGAGTAGACAGGCGTCATTTCTATGAACTTTCCACGCCCCCGTCACCTCCACTGAACATCACTGCCAAGGAGGTCCGACCATGAATGCCCTGATAAAACTGGCGATTGCCGCCACGCTGCTGTCCGCCCTGCCCGCCTGGGCCTGCACTCCCGAAGAGGCCACCGCCAAGCGCGAACAACTGGCCCGGGAAGTCACCCAGCTGACACAGCAAAACCCGGCCAAGGCCGAGCAAATCAACGCCGAGCTGAAGAAAATGGACGTGGACACCACCGCGGCCGACTTGCCCGACAAGTGCCAACTGATCGATCAACGCCTCAAGGATCTGGAAGAGGCCACCGCCAAAAGCAAAAACTGAGGCCATAAAAAAACCGGACAATGTCCGGTTTTTTCATTTCACCCCTGCCTTACTCGGCAGCTGGTGCTTCTGGCTTGCGGCGCTTGAGCGGGGCCATGCCGTCCTTGCTGACGAGCGACAGGTTGTCGGTCTTCGGCCGGTTGGCGATCCTGCGCTTGGTCGGCGACTTGGCGCCGGTCTTCTTCTTGTCGCCCTTGGCGTCGGTTTTTTTCTTCTTCACACCGACAGCCTTGCCCGACGCCTTGACCTTCTTCGGACCGGTGTAGGTGCCTTTGACTTCCTTGATGGTACGACGCTCGAACGACTGCTTCAGATAGCGTTCAATGCTCGACATCAGGTTCCAGTCGCCGTGGCAGATCAGCGAGATCGCCAAGCCATCGTTACCGGCACGGCCGGTACGGCCGATACGGTGCACGTACTCGTCGCCGCTGCGGGGCATGTCGAAGTTGATCACCAGGTCCAGGCCGTCGACGTCCAGGCCACGGGCGGCAACGTCGGTGGCCACGAGGATTTTCACGCCGCCGGCCTTGAGACGGTCGATGGCCAGTTTGCGGTCCTTCTGGTCTTTCTCGCCGTGCAGCACGAACGCCTTGTATTCCTGGGCCACCAGGCGGCCATAGATACGGTCGGCGGCAGCACGGGTGTTGGTGAACACGATGGCCTTCTGATAGGTCTCGTTGGCCAGCAGCCAGTTGAGGATCTGCTCTTTGTGCACATTGTGGTCGGCGGTGACGATCTGCTGACGCGTGGTCGCGTTCAGGTCGCTGACGTTGTTGACCTGCAGGTGCTCAGGGTTTTTCAACACCTGGGCGACCATGTCGCGCAGGGTCGAGCCTCCGGTGGTGGCGGAAAACAGCATGGTCTGCTGGCGATTGACGCACTCGCCCACCAGGCGCTGCACATCATCGGCAAAGCCCATGTCGAGCATGCGGTCGGCTTCGTCGAGCACCAGCACTTCGACTTCCTTGAGGTCGAGGTTGCCGGCGTTGAGTTGTTCGATCATGCGGCCTGGGGTGCCGATCAGGATGTCCGGCACCTTGCGCAGCATGGCGGCCTGGACCTTGAAGTCTTCGCCGCCGGTAATGATGCCGGACTTGATGAAGGTGAATTGCGAGAAACGTTCCACTTCCTTCAAGGTCTGCTGGGCCAGCTCACGGGTCGGCAGCAGGATCAGGGTCTTGATACTGACGCGAACTTTGGCCGGGCCGATCAGGCGGTTCAGTACCGGCAGGACGAAAGCGGCGGTCTTGCCGCTGCCGGTTTGAGCCGTCACCCGCAGGTCACGCCCTTCGAGCGCGAGCGGGATGGCCGCTGCTTGCACCGGCGTAGGCTCGACAAATTTAAGCTCGGCCACGGCTTTGAGCAGGCGTTCGTGCAGGGCGAATTGGGAAAACACGGGTGCTACCTCGAAGAAATACAAAATATCAGCTGCATAGGGTAACGGTTTCGGGCGCCCAAACCGAGTTTCTTTACGCGAACGGTGCTAATCAGCTGCTTTTTTGTTAGAGCTTTTGTCCATAAAGCCAACATTGTCGCCGTTAAATGCTCTAATCGGCCCCGTCTTGCATTTAGAGGAATCGGTTTTACCCATGGATATCAAACAGCTCTGGCTCAACGTCCAAGGCCTCTGGGGCACCCTCGACGAACATCCGATGCTGCACGCCGGCCTCGGTCTGCTGGTGTTGCTGGTAGCCGCCTTGCTGGTCGGGCGGGTTGCGCGCTACCTCATCCTGCATGCGGTCAAAATGCTCGGGCGCCAGCCGGCACTGCATTGGCTCAACGACTTTCGCCATAACAAAGTCTTCCACCGCCTGGCACAGATGACGCCGTCACTGGTGGTCCAGTTCGGCCTGTATCTGGTGCCGGACCTGAGCAAGACCGCCGCCCTGTTTATCGGCAACGTGGCGCTGGCGTTCACCATCCTGTTCATGACGCTGGCCGTGAGCGCCCTGCTCAACGCCCTGCTGGACATCTACGCCCGTACCGAACATGCGCGCACCCGCTCGATCAAGGGTTATGTGCAATTGGCGAAGATGGTGCTGTTCGTATTTGCCGCGATCATCATCGTCGCCACACTGATCGACCGTTCACCGCTGTTGCTGCTGTCCGGGCTTGGCGCCATGTCGGCGGTGATTCTGTTGGTGTACAAGGACACCCTGCTGTCGTTCGTCGCCAGCGTGCAACTGACCAGCAACGACATGCTGAGGGTCGGCGACTGGATCGAAATGCCTCAAGTAGGCGCCGATGGTGATGTGGTGGATATCACCCTGCACACGGTCAAGGTGCAGAATTTCGACAAGACCATCGTCTCCATCCCAACCTGGCGATTGATGTCCGAGTCGTTCAAGAACTGGCGTGGCATGCAGGCCTCCGGTGGGCGTCGCATCAAGCGCAGCCTGTACATCGACGCCAGCGGTGTGCGCTTCCTGCGTGACGATGAAGAAGTGCGCATGACCCAGGTGCATCTGCTCACCGACTACATCAGCCGCAAGCAGGCCGAACTCAAAGCCTGGAACGAAGCCCAGGGGCACAGTGCGCAGCTGTCGGCCAACCGCCGCCGCATGACCAACCTCGGCACCTTCCGTGCCTATGCGCTGGCGTACCTGAAAAGCCATCCGGAGATCCAACCGAACATGACCTGCATGGTGCGCCAGATGCAAACCACCGCCCAGGGCGTGCCGCTGGAGATCTACTGCTTCACGCGCACCACGGCGTGGGCGGATTACGAGCGCATCCAGGGCGATATCTTCGATTACTTGCTGGCGGTATTGCCGGAGTTCGGCCTGAGCCTGTATCAGCAGCCGAGTGGTAATGATCTACGGGCGGGGGTGTTGCCGGCGGTGTTGGGGGCGAGTCATCCGCCGGCGTTGGAAAAAAGCGTCGTTTAACTCGATGATGAGGCAGTGACGTCGTTGTCACAAAACGCATCAAGAGCCTTTAAAACAGCTTTGAGGCTCTCACTGTATTTTTTCACGTAGTCATGTGTGCAGACACTCCGTTCCCTCTCAAGGTACCCCTCGTTTAAAACCCTATCGCGGTGTTGGCGCCAATACGACGTCAACCGCGAAAGGTCCAGTGACAAGATCACTTCGTTTGCCACCGGGTTAAAATCAGAGTCGCTGCCCAAGGACTCGGAGCCCTCAGAGGTAACTGCTTTATGGGGAAAATTATAAATACAAAAATCCAGAAAATGCATCAGGTTATTTTCGTGCCGCTCGACATCAAAACAGAAGCCGAATAAATATTCGTTCATCAACTCTGATATTTGATGCTTATCCGAATTGCCTTTCAGATCAAAAACACCACACCCACCTACTTGACCATCCACAGGCGAGACATTAATCAAGTTATAAACAACAAAAGAAATTAAATAATTTCTTTCTGCATTGACCCTGTCGTCCAACGACAAAGTCGCCCCCTCTGAAACTGTTGAGGCATCCGCAGGGTCTACCTCCCCCCAAAAGCATCGAGTGGGAACCTGCCATACCAGTTCAAAGAAATTCTTCTGGGGGTCAATAAACTCACTTCGAAACCGCGCAAAGACATATTGACTGAAATACCTGACACACTCTCGCACAGGATCGAGATCCGCTTGAATAGAACGTACAGATTGGCTACCAAGATGCCCGCGAAGCGATTTATAAACGTCCTGATAGCGACCATTCTTCTCTGGCGAGCAATACTGACGAAACAACAGTACATCATGCCATTTAAGTACCGAGGGCTCAGATGCCAACATTCGCTCCAGCATTCCAGACCCGACAAACGCCTCCTCGCCAAAAATCTTATTGGCGATATCAGGTTCCACCCATACATTCTTCCCTTTAGAAGAATTCCACCCCACCGCATCCAGCAGCCTCACAATATGCAACATCGAACGGTGACGTAAGTTTTCGCCAGAAACACGAAGCAGCATATAGCGCGGAGCAATATCAACTAAGGCATCAGCAGCAGCGAATGCTAACTTTCCGTCATTAGAGCATTTATCGACGAAAAGCTCCCAAAATTTTTGATGCGCATGCTCCCCTTGCGATAGCTCAAACCCTCGTCCTTCGAGAATATCTTGAATGGAATCGCCCTGCGCTGCCTTGCTTACAGCACACTGGAAAAGTTTATGTGTTTTCGCTGGATCTGGCACTGTGCATTTAATAATCAACTGGAGATACTTCTCTAATGATCGGTCATAGCGATCATTGACAAAAGCCCGTGCCCTCCCATAACCCTCATTAGACTTTCTTGTCGACATCGAGAATAACGAATCCAACAAAAATTTCGCACCAGGCTCTTGAGATGACACATAATCAAGATAATCAAGATGATTATTCACAGTCTTATCAGAATTAACGAGCGTCGAAAATATTCCAGAGCGGCCTTCCATCTCCTCGGAATATATCTGCCTAAAAACGCCAGGATAGTTCATATGCAACAACACAAGATTAATAATATCCCCACGATCAAAGTCAGTAATAGAGATATCCAGCGTTTCCAAGCGTATCGCCACAACCGCATTGATAAACCGCTTAACCTTACGAATATTTCCGACAATCTGCATATATTGCACAGCATTTTTACCCGCCAGCAAAGAAGCCAGATCACTCAGCAATTCGGTAAGTACCGGTTTCCTATCTGACGTCAACGAGGCCATAAACTCGCGCTCTCGCTGCCATCCTTCGTTAAGGTATTTAATGACAGCCGCCGAGTCTATCAACACGCTAAACTTTACGTTTATAAATTTTTCAAGAAACTCACGTGACACACGCCCTTCATCCTTCCCAGCGATTAAATTCTCTGTGTCATAGCAAAGAATATAAGTCGCTTGGGAAAGATTGAATGTCCTACGAACAGTAAAAAGAACGTTACTGACCGCCTTAGGCTCAATTCGATCCAAATCTTCGACAATGACGATCAACCTTCGATTCGCCCTTCGAAGCACTGAATCCAGATCCCGCAATAGCTCATCAACTGTTTCATTAGAGGGTTCGAACGACAGTTTCAGACCGAACAATGAAAACTCAGCCTTCCCCTTTAACATTTTCGAATAACGAGATAGTGCAACTTTGAATTCTGGCGCAAATACCGAGCATTGGACGACGCTCAACAGCTCCTTCACGAATCGCTCAGTTAAATCCGCTTCACCGGCATACCTGAGCGGCTCAAAGCGAAAAAGAATAATCGACGAAGGCGCCTCGGTCGCCCAATACGCTTCAACCATCTTCAAAAAACTGGTTTTTCCTATACCCCAAGGCCCCTCAAGACCAAATACCAATCCTGAAGCGGTGTTGCTGGCAAGCACAGTCTCAGCAAACGTGCGTGCGTCTTCGCCCAAGGACAAACAATCCTGATCCGGATTGTCGATCTCCCTATCGGTTAGAAAATAAATCTGGGAGTCTGCAACGCGCCGATTTGAACGGAAAAAGCTGACGAGAGAAGAAACCATCAGCAACGCGAAGAACAATAAAGTGGCTGCCGCCCAACCCCACCCGAACGCCTGAGAGTTAAAAAAAGCCTCAAGATGACTGTCAACTTTCGGAGGAACCAAATATTGGTCGCTCACGACGCCGATTCCCACGGTGAGCAGCAGATCCAATCTGCGACTTTTGCTCAACCGGTTGAATGTAGCTTTGGCCCCCCTACAGACCGCATATACCGTGACCAACGCAATAAAGATGACAATCAAACACCATGACAACGCATCGCTGAACTGACCCAGCTGATTCGCCAGCGGCCGACCCAGCTGTAAGGCAATACGGAAGATTTCAGAAATTACAAACCCTAGAATTAATGCCTTGAGATAGACAACCATCTCAGGCATAGCTGCTTCTAACTGCGAGTCCTTCACACCGTTCATCCTTGTTTTGGTCAGATCAATGTCGAGAAAAAATTCAGCGAATACACACCCAGAATGAGATCAGTCTGCAGCCAGCTGATGTTTACGCACACCCAACCGGCTGATCCACACCGCCCCCAGAATCACCAAGCCGCCCAGGGCCAGACGGCCCAGCGGTTCGTGCTGGTTCCAGATCAGCAGGTTGAGCAGCAGGCCCACCGGCACATGCAGGTTATTCACCACCGCCAGGGTGCCGCCATTGACCAGGCAGGCGCCCTTGTTCCACCAGTACATGCCCAGCGCGGTGCTGACCAAGCCGAGAAATAACAGCACGCCCCACTGCAGCGGCGCTTCGGGCAGGAAGTTGGCCTTGCCGAACAGCAAGAACGCCGGCAACACCACCAGCAGCGCACCCAGGTAGAAATAACCGAAGCGCCGATAATGCGGCTGATCACTCGGGTAGCGAGCCACCAGATGCTTGTACATCACCTGCCCGGCGGCATAGGTGAAATTGGCCAGTTGGAGCAGCAAAAAGCCCATGAAGAAATTCGGCGTGATCTGATCGAAGCGGATCACCGCTGCGCCGCCCACCGCCACCAATGCGGCAATCAGCGCCCAGGGGTTGAAGCGCCGGTTGAGGGCGTCTTCGATCAGGGTCACGTGCAACGGCGTGAGGATGGTGAACAGCAGCACCTCGGGCACCGTAAGCACGCGAAAGCTCAGGTACAGGCACACGTACGTGACGCCGAACTGCAATGCGCCGATGATCAGCATGCCGCGCATGAACGCGGGTGCCACCGAGCGCCAGCGGGTCAGCGGGATGAAGACCAGCCCGGCCAACAGCACGCGCACCAGCACGGCGAAGTAACTGTCGACGTGGCCGGCGAGGTATTCGCCGATCAAGCTGAAGGAAAATGCCTGAATCAGAGTGACAACCAGTAGATAACCCATGCGCGCCTCGTTTCGAATGGGCGGGACATTAAAGGTTTTCGGCGCGGCACGAAACTCGACGCAAAAAAAAGCCCGACCTCGCTATAGCGGCAGTCGGGCAGGAGCACTCAGGAGCAAAAAGTGCAAAGGGAGGTTCGATACGCGTACTTGAAGGGTTGGCGTGGAGCTAGATAAACACCGCGCGATTATCTGACGATTAACGGATCAAGCAACTTGGGCCAGCAACGCCTTGGCGTGGTTGATGCCTTTTTCCTGGAAGTCACCGCTCAGGTTCACCCCTTCAGCGTGAATGAACGTCACGTCGTGAATCCCGATGAAGGCCATGACCTGGCGCAAATACGGTTCCTGGTGATCAGATGTCGCGCCGGTATGAATGCCGCCCCGCGCAGTGAGCACGATGGCACGTTTACCCGTCAGCAAGCCCTGGGGCCCGGTGGCGGTGTACTTGAAGGTCACACCGGCGCGCAACACGTGGTCCAGCCAGGCTTTGAGCGTACTGGGGATGGCGAAGTTGTACATCGGCGCAGCCATCACCAGCACATCGGCGGCGAGCAATTCGTCGGTCAATTCGTTGGAGCGGTCCAGGGACGCCTGTTCAATGGCGCTGCGTTGCTCGACCGGTTTCATCCAGCCGCCCAGCAGATTGGCGTCCAGGTGCGGAACCGGGTTGAGCGCCACGTCTCGCACGCTGATCTGATCCGCCGGATGCGCGGCTTGCCATTGGCTGATGAATTGCTGAGTCAGTTGGCGGGAAATCGAATCCTGCTGGCGGGCACTGCTTTCGATGATCAGAACATTGGACATGGCTATGTAGGCTCCATCTGTACTTGCTGTAAGTCGATGGAGAAAAGATTAAACAACGCCCATTCGATAAAAAAGCGCAAAAAACTGCTATAACCCATCTAGAAATTTGTTAATAAGCGGAGTATTGCTAAGCGCAGGCTCCGCTGTCGCCTCATTTGGGAGCGCAGGCCAGGGCGATACGCATTTTGATAATGGCGCGGTTGAACTTGACCGTCGTGTTGGTGCTTTTACCCGCCAGCACCGTAACCGTACGACGACGTGGAGATTCCGGGCCGTTGGTAAAGGTTACCGAACAGACGGCGTCATTCGTGCCGTAGTTATTCAACTGGATCGAACTGATGTCGCCGTCCACATCGGACGCGGTGTAATCCACGCTCACACCGTCGATCTTCTTAGTCACGTCGATCGGGTAGGCAAACGCGCTCATCGGCAACAGCGCCAGCCACACACAACAGAATTTTCTCATTCGGCAGTCTCCATAAAGGTTGCCAGCTTAGGACAAGAGGAGCTCATCTTGAAAGCGCCCCGCGTTACCCTCGATCAATGGCGCACGCTGCAAGCCGTGGTCGACCATGGCGGCTTCGCCCAGGCGGCTGAAGCGCTGCACCGTTCGCAGTCCTCGGTGAGCTACACCGTGGCGCGTATGCAAGATCAACTCGGGGTGCCATTGCTGCGCATCGACGGGCGCAAGGCAGTGCTCACCGACGCCGGTGAGGTGCTGTTGCGCCGCTCGCGGCAACTGGTGAAAAACGCCAGCCAGCTGGAAGACCTCGCCCACCATATGGAACAAGGCTGGGAAGCGGAAGTGCGCTTGGTGGTCGATGCGGCTTACCCCAATGCGCGTCTGGTGCGCGCCCTCTCCGCCTTTATGCCGCAGAGCCGCGGTTGCCGCGTGCGCCTGCGCGAAGAGGTACTGTCGGGTGTTGAAGAACTGCTGATTGAAGGCGTGGCCGACCTGGCGATTTGCGGCTTCAGCATCCCCGGTTACCTGGGCACGGAAATGAGCGATGTGGAGTTTGTGGCCGTGGCCCATCCCGAACACACGCTGCACCGCATGAACCGCGAACTGAGCTTCCACGACCTGGAAAGCCAGATGCAGGTGGTGATCCGCGATTCCGGACGGCAGCAGCCGCGGGATGTCGGCTGGCTCGGTGCCGAACAGCGCTGGACCGTCGGCAGCCTGTCCACTGCCGCCACATTCGTCAGCAGCGGCCTGGGCTTCGCCTGGCTGCCCCGACACCTGATCGAACGTGAACTCAGGGACGGCCTGCTCAAGCAGCTACCCTTGGAAAAAGGCGGCAGCCGCAACCCCACGTTCTACCTTTACTCAAACAAGGACAAACCCCTGGGGCCGGCCACGCAGATCCTCGTGGAACTGCTGCGCACCTTTGACACCGCCCCTCTGGATGCGCCTTTCGCCGCCCCACGACAAGCCTGAAACGGAGTTTATGCATGCCCTGGTTCGACCACGAAGGCTGCAGCCTGCACTACGAGGAATATGGTCACGGCGCACCGCTGATCCTGATCCACGGCCTGGGCTCCAGCAGCCAGGACTGGGAATTGCAGGTCCCGGTGCTGGCCAGGCATTACCGCCTGATCGTGGTGGATGTACGCGGTCACGGGCGTTCCGACAAACCCCGGGAGCGCTACAGCATTGCAGGCTTCACCTTCGACCTGATCGCCCTGATCGAACACCTGGACCTGCCACCCGCTCATGTGGTCGGCCTGTCCATGGGCGGTATGATTGCCTTCCAGCTGGCAGTGGACGAACCCGGCCGGGTCAGGAGCCTGTGCATCGTCAACAGCGCACCCGAGGTCAAGGTGCGCAGTGTCGATGATTATTGGCAATGGGCCAAACGCTGGAGCCTGGCGCGCCTGCTCAGCCTCGCGACCATCGGCAAGGCGCTCGGCGACCGGCTGTTCCCCAAACCGCACCAGGCCGACCTGCGCCGCAAGATGGCCGAGCGCTGGGCAAAAAATGACAAACGTGCTTATCTCGCCAGCTTCGACGCGATTGTGGGCTGGGGCGTACAGGAACAACTTTCCAGGATTACCTGTCCAACCCTGGTCATCAGCGCCGACCACGACTACACCCCCGTGGCGCATAAAGAAAACTATGTAAAACTGCTGCCCGATGCGCGTCTGGTGGTGATCGAGGATTCCCGCCATGCCACGCCGTTGGACCAACCCGAAGTCTTTAACGCGACCTTGCTCGATTTTCTGAAGACTGTCGAAACCACTACCCAGGATCACTGACCCATGTTGAAAAAAATCGCCTTCTTTACCGGCTCCGTTCTGTTCGCAGCCAACCTGATGGCCGCCGAACCCGCCAAGGCGCCTCACGTGCTGATCGATACCACCAACGGCCAGATCGAGATCGAACTGGACCCGGTCAAGGCGCCGATCAGCACCAAGAATTTCCTGGCCTACGTCGATAAAGGTTTCTACACCAACACGATTTTCCACCGTGTGATCCCGGGCTTCATGGTCCAGGGCGGCGGGTTCACCGCGCAGATGTCGCAGAAGCCCACCGACGCACCGATCAAGAACGAAGCCAGCAATGGCCTGCATAACGTACGCGGCACCTTGTCCATGGCGCGTACCAATGACCCGAACTCGGCCACCAGCCAATTCTTCATCAACGTGGCCGACAATGCCTTCCTCGACCCGGGTCGTGACGCCGGTTATGCCGTGTTCGCCAAAGTCGTCAAGGGCATGGACGTCGTCGACATCATCGTCAACTCCCAGACCACCACCAAGCAAGGCATGCAGAACGTGCCAATCGATCCTGTCGTGATCAAGTCGGCCAAGCGCATCGACTGAGGCCGGCAGGCCGCTTCGCGCGCGGCCCACAAGGCCGCGCGTACCTTTGAAAGGAGAGCCCGCACGGCGGGCGTCAAACTTAATGCTCTATCGTCGCTTTGAACAACTGATCGATATCTTCCGCGACGCACCCAGCGCGGCCCCTCCCGATAAAGTCCTTCCCTTCTACCTCTACTACCTGCGCCAGGTGTGGCCGCATTTCGTCGCCTTGCTGGTGGTGGGCCTGATCGGTGCGCTGATTGAAGTCGCGCTGTTCAGCTACCTGAGCCGCATCATCGACCTGGCCCAAGGCACCCCGCCCGCCGACTTCTTCCAGATTCACAGCGCCGAGCTGATCTGGATGGCCGTGGTCGCGCTGCTGCTGCGCCCGATTTTCGGCGCCTTGCATGACCTGCTGGTACACCAGACCATCAGCCCGGGCATGACCAGCCTGATCCGTTGGCAGAACCACAGCTACGTGCTCAAGCAGAGCTTGAACTTCTTCCAGAACGACTTCGCGGGGCGCATCGCCCAGCGCATCATGCAAACCGGCAACTCCCTGCGCGACTCCGCCGTGGCGGCGGTGGATGCGATCTGGCACGTAGCGATCTACGCCATCAGCTCCCTGGTGCTGTTTGCCGAGGCTGATTGGCGCCTGATGATTCCGCTTGTGACCTGGATCGTCTGCTACAGCCTGGCACTGCGCTATTTCGTGCCACGGGTGAAGGAACGTTCGGTGATTTCCTCCGAGGCGCGCTCCAAACTGATGGGCCGTATCGTCGACGGCTACACCAACATCACCACCTTGAAGCTGTTTGCGCACACCCATTTCGAACAGGAATATGCCAAGGAAGCGATCATCGAGCAGACCGAAAAGACCCAGCTGGCCAGCCGTGTGGTGACCAGCATGGACGTGGTGATCACCACCATGAACGGCCTGTTGATCGTCACCACCACCGGCCTGGCCCTGTGGTTGTGGACCCAGTCGCTGATTTCCGTGGGCGCAATTGCGTTGGCGACCGGCCTGGTGATTCGCATCGTCAACATGTCCGGCTGGATCATGTGGGTGGTCAATGGCATTTTCGAAAACATCGGCATGGTGCAGGACGGCCTGAAAACCATCGCCCAACCGCTGGCGGTGACCGACCGCGACAACGCTCCACGCCTGAGCGTGCCCCACGGTGAAGTGCGTTTTGAACAGGTGGATTTTCACTACGGCAAAAAGAGCGGGATCATTAGCGGCCTGGACCTGAACATCCAGGCCGGGGAAAAAATCGGCCTGATCGGCCCCTCGGGTGCCGGCAAGTCGACCCTGGTCAACTTGCTGCTGCGCCTTTACGACCTGCAAGGCGGGCGCATCCTGATCGATGGCCAGAACATCGCCGAGGTGGCCCAGGAAACCCTGCGCGAACAGATTGGCATGATCACCCAGGACACCTCGCTGCTGCACCGTTCGATCCGCGACAACCTGTTGTATGGCAAGCCGGATGCTACCGATGAAGAGCTCTGGGCCGCCGTGCACAAGGCCCGCGCCGATGAGTTCATCCCATTGCTGTCGGATGCCGAAGGCCGCACCGGGCTGGACGCGCATGTGGGGGAACGCGGCGTGAAGCTGTCCGGCGGGCAGCGTCAACGCATTGCGATTGCCCGCGTGCTGCTTAAAGACGCGCCGATTCTGATCATGGATGAAGCGACTTCGGCACTGGACTCGGAAGTCGAGGCGGCGATTCAGGAAAGCCTGGAAACCCTGATGCAGGGCAAGACGGTGATTGCGATTGCGCACCGGCTGTCGACTATTGCGCGAATGGACAGGTTGGTGGTGCTGGAGAAAGGCCGGATTGCTGAAAGTGGCAGCCATGCCCAATTGCTGGCCCATGGCGGACTGTATGCGCGGTTGTGGCAGCACCAGACGGGGGGCTTTGTAGGCATCGACTGACATCGGAGGGTCATGACTGCGCCACCAAATCCGAACAATTCTGACAGTTTTCTCTATCGAACGGGTGATGGGCCACAATCCTGCTGTACTACAAGCAGGAACCAGGATGGCCCTGACGTAACACTGCAAGGAAGCATCACCTACCCGTTAACTAGATAGAGCAATCTACTAAGGAAGTGTTCATGTCTACTTTGTTGAAACGTTCCGTTACGGAAGGATTGGGCACGTTTTGGCTGGTACTGGGTGGCTGCGGGAGTGCGGTGTTGGCCGCAGCGTTCCCCAACGTCGGGATCGGTCTGCTCGGTGTGGCCCTGGCATTCGGGCTCACGGTGCTGACCATGGCCTTTGCTATCGGTCATATCAGCGGTTGTCACCTCAACCCGGCAGTATCGGTGGGGTTGGTCGTGGGCGGAAGGTTTCCGGCCAGGGAATTACCGGCGTACATCGTGGCCCAAGTCATCGGCGGCATCGTCGCCGCGGCACTGCTGTACTTCATTGCCAGTGGCAAACCGGGTTTTGAACTGGCCGGCGGCCTGGCTTCCAATGGTTATGGCGAGCACTCACCCGGTGGATACTCGATGGCGGCAGGCTTTGTCACCGAACTGGTGATGACGGCGATGTTTGTGCTGATCATCCTCGGCGCCACCGACCGCCGTGCCCCTGCGGGCCTGGCACCCATAGCCATTGGCCTGGCCTTGACCCTGATCCACCTGATCTCGATCCCCGTCACCAACACCTCGGTCAACCCGGCCCGCAGTACCGGCCCGGCATTGATTGTCGGCGGGTGGGCGATCCAGCAGCTGTGGATGTTCTGGCTCGCGCCGATCCTCGGTGCAATCGTCGGCGGTGTGGTTTATCGCTGGCTGGGCAAAGAAGAGACGGCCTGAAGCAAAGGAGTTCAGCCCTGCCGATAAGGCAGGGCTGCCGTGAATCACATCATCCTTGGTGGGCCTGCATGTACTGACGCAAGAGCTGATTGATTCGCGTCTGATACCCGGTACCCTGGCCTTTAAACCACTCCAGTACATCAGCATCAAGTCGAATCGTGACCGTCTGTTTCACCGGGACACGCAATTCGGCACGCCGGAAAAAGTCGGCGTCGAGCTCCGGAATATCGCTGGTGTCAATTTCGTCATCATTCATCTTGGCCAAGCGCTCCCAATCAGTTTTCGATGTTTGCGTCATAGTATTTGGCCTCCTTCTTGGTTGCTTTTCGGGCGGAGATGATACGGATCACATCACCACACCGTTCGGTGTATACGACTACACCCATTAACAATTTGATCCAGCCAATACTGACCCAACGCTCCTCACCATAATCCGCTCGATCATCGCGCAAGGCCAGCATTGGATGACTGAAGATATCCGGAACGTCATTAAAATCGATGCCGTGCTTCAATATATTGGCTTTATTCTTGGATTCATCCCACTCAAAAAGCATGGCACGCCCTGTATTTACTTTTGTACATACAGAATAGCGACGTACCAGCGTCTTGGAAGTATTGCCTGACCGATGGTTCAGCCCTGCCGATAAGGCAAAGCTGCCCTCGCCTCTTCGGCATACGCCAGCACTCCCACCCGCTCACGCGCCAGGAAATCCTCCACGGCGTGCTTCAAACCCGGATGGCGCAGGTAGTGCCATGAACGGGTTATCACCGGTTCGAACCCGCGTATCAACTTGTGCTCGCCCTGGGCACCGGCGTCGAAACGCTGCAAGCCGTTGGCGATCGCGTAGTCCATGCCCTGGTAGAAACATGTCTCGAAATGCAGACGATCGAACTCCGCCAGGCAACCCCAATAGCGACCATAGAAGCTATCGCCACCGATCAAGCTGAAAGCCATGGCCACCGGACGCGCCCCTTGCCTGGCCAACACCACGCGGATCGCCTCGGGCATGCGCTCGGCCAGCAGGCTGAAAAAGGCGCGGGTCAAATAGGGGGATTGACGGCGCACGGCGTAGGTATTGGCGTAGCAGGCATAGACAAAGTCCCACTGGGCCTCGCTCAGTTCGTGGCCTTGCAGCCATTCGAAATCGATCCCCTGCCCCGCCACTTGCTCACGCTCTTTTCGCATCTGTTTGCGCTTGCGTGAACTGAGGGCATCGAGGAAGTCCTGAAAGTCGCGATAACCCCGGTTCTGCCAATGGAACTGACAGCCCAGGCGCTGCAACCAGCCCTCTTGCCGGGCCAGTGCGCTGTCGGCCAGTGGGTCGGTGAAGTTGATATGCGCACTGGAAAGCCCTTCAACTTCCAGGTAGCCCGGCAGGCTTTTGAGCAATTCAAAACCGTCCTCGGCATTCGCTGCCAACAACCTTGGCCCGCTCACCGGGCTGAACGGCACCGCCGTCAACAGCTTGGGGTAATAGTCGATACCGGCGCGCTCACAGGCGTCCGCCCAGCCATGATCGAACACGTACTCGCCATAGGAGTGCCACTTGCGGTAACTGGGCAAGGCCGCCACCAAGCGATCACCTTCCCAGTGCAGCAAGTGCTCAGGCTGCCAACCCGACTGCGCGCCCAGGCTGGCGCTGTCCTCCAACGCACTTAGAAATGCATGCCGCACGAAGGGCTGAGCATGCGGCACCAAGGCGTCCCAGGCATTTGGGGCAATTTCGGACAAGCTGTCCAGACGTTGCAGCGGCATCGGCGTCCTCGCGGGTGTTGGGCGTAAAAGCCTGGCGAGTATCGCCTATCACAGCGCGGGGCACACCTCGAAACCGCAAGGACAAATCTCGAAACAATTAGTTCCATTCTTAAATAATTTGTCATGCAGATGAAATCACTTCGCCACTACCTCGTCATAAACGATCGCAATACTGACGCCTGTTTTTTAGAGCGCCTGGTTCTATAAGGCGGCTATTTTCCGTCCGTCATCGGTCGGTTGTGTCCTAGATGGTTTGCCATCCCTCCTCACTTTCGGAGATTGATATGCGTCTTGCTTCCACTAAAACTGCGGCGGTCCTGTGCGGCGGCCTGCTGATGGCCCTGAGCATTCCAGCCAGCGCTGCAGTCGACGCTAAATTGCTCGACATGCTCAAGGCCAACGGCCAGATCACTGCGGCGCAGTACACTGAACTGCAAGCGGAATTGGCCAAAGACCAGAAAGAAAAGCAGATCGCACAGCAAGCTCAACAAGAGACCAACGAGCAGATCGCGGCCACCGCGAAAAAAACCAACGACCTCAGCGTTTTCGACCAGAAGCTGGCCTGGGCCGCGCGCACCCAACTCAAGGGTGACGTGCGTTTCCGTCAGGAAACCGTGAAGATCCAAGGCGAATCCAACAACGGCGGCCGTGACAAAGACCGCCAACGTATTCGCGCACGCCTGGGCGCCTACACCGAAATCAACTCGCAAGTGGACACCGGCATCCGAATCGCCACGGGCAGCAACGACGATGCCCGCTCCACCAACCAGGACCAGGACAACTACTTCGACAAGAAGTCGATCTGGCTGGACCTCGGCTACATCGACTACCACCCGGACCAGATCAAGAACTTGCACGTGATCGGCGGCAAGATGCTCCAACCCTGGGTGAACATGGGCGACGTGATCTGGGATAGCGACATCAACCCGGAAGGTCTGGCCCTGACCTACAAGTACCCACTGGGTAGCAGCGCCGAACTGTTCGGCAGCATCGGCAACTACAACCTCAAGGACAACGTTGACGGCGACGGCGTGCAGTTCCGCCACGACCTGCGCCTGACATCCGGCCAGCTGGGCACGCGCTTCTCGGTCACGGACAACCTGAAAATGACCCTGGGCGGCAGCGTTTACGCCTACCAGAACGATAAAGACAGCCGCTGCACCACAACCACCACGCCTTGCGCACTGGCGGTCAACGGCAACTCGCCCGACAACCAGTTCCGCCTGTACGAAGGCTTTGCCCAAGCCGATATCGGCGGCCTGGCCGTGCCTCTGGCGTTTTATGGTCAGTACGTGAAAAACAACGATGCCGTGACCGATCAGGACACCGCCTGGTTGCTGGGTGCCAAATCCAAAGTGTTCGGTTTCAACCTGGACTACAACTACCGCGATACCCAACGTGACGCGGTCGTTGGCGCTTTCACCGACTCGGACTTCGCCAACGGCACCACCGGTTCACGCGGTCACAAGTTCAAGGTCAGCTACGACATCGACAAGAACTTCGCCCTCGGCGCTACGTATTTCCTGACCAAGGCCGACTACGCCAGCCGCACCCAGCGTGATGCCAACACCAACACCCTGCAGTTGGATGCTGAAGCCAAGTTCTAAATGTGTGTGTAACAAGCCTTGGGCCAGGACGGCCCGAGGTGGTTTCAACAGCCTTGCGTGGGTGGGTCGCCCCTCATCCGTTCGACTCCCTACGCAAGCCTGTCTTTACCCGCCTTTAATGATCTGGCGCCGCTCGGCAGCCAGTCGCTCAGCCAACGCATCGGCATCCTTGACCGGGGCTTGCGGCATGATCTTCAACGTCGCCTGCAACAAGCGCATCTGACGGATAAATCGCCGGCAGTTGGGGCAGAACATCAGGTGATGACGCACCAGCAAACGCTCGCGAAAGGTCAATTGCCCATCGAGGTAGTCACTGGACCGCGCCACTTGTTCTTTACACGTCAACATTCGCCCGTTTCCTCAAAATGCTCCACCGTGGCGAAGACTTTAAGCCGCGCTCGATGCAACAGCACACGGACATTGGAGAGCGAGAGCGTCAGAAGATTACAGATTTCTTCCAATTCCAGGCCCTGGCGTTCACGCAGCACCAGCACGCTACTTT
This sequence comes from Pseudomonas sp. R19M, assembly GCF_050312585.1. NCBI lineage: Bacteria > Pseudomonadati > Pseudomonadota > Gammaproteobacteria > Pseudomonadales > Pseudomonadaceae > Pseudomonas > Pseudomonas sp. R19M. The sequence continues at coordinate 10,590 of NZ_JBNPJV010000074.1, read as the reverse complement.
GTAACTCCGACAGACTCAGAATCGTATGCTCCAGGCATTCACGCAGCTCGTCCTCGGTCAGCAAGGCTTCCGGGGTGTCCTGGTGCCAGGCGTAGGGGGCGACAGCCCAATGGCCGTCGTCGGGTACGAAGCGATCATCACCGATGGTGCCGTGGGGCGAAGGCAAATCGTCGAGCAAGACTTCACGACGGTTCTGTTTGTAGCGGCCTTTGGCGGCGTTGGCGGTGATGGTCAGCAACCAGGTCTTGAGGCTGGAGCGCCCTTCGAACTTGGCCAGGTTGCGCACCACCGACAACCAGGCGTCCTGCACCACCTCGTCGGCGTGGCGCTGGCCGACGATGGCATAGGCCACCGCCCGCATCGCGCTCTGGTAGGTGGTGACCATGTCCTTGTAGGCCCGCTGCTCGCCCTTGAGCAGTCGTTCAAGCAGGTGCGCGTCGTCCGCTGCCGCCATTCAAGACCTCGATGTTTATCGCTTGCGCAGGATCACGCTGCCGATGGAATACCCAGCGCCAAACGAGCTGAGCACCGCCACGGAGCCCTTGGGCAGGTCGTCCTGGTAAGTATGGAACGCAATCACCGAACCCGCCGAACTGGTGTTGGCGTAGGTATCGAGAATGACCGGGGCCTCTTCCACCGTGGCTTCGCGGCCCAACAGTTTCTTCACGATCAGGTGGTTCATGCTCAGGTTGGCCTGATGCAGCCAGAAGCGCTTCACGTCGGTGACATTCAACTGGTTCTGCGCCAGGTGGGTGCTGATCAATTCGGCAACCATCGGGCAGACATCGCGGAACACCTTGCGACCTTCCTGCACGAAAAGCTTGTCGGGCGCGCCGATGCCCTCTTCCGCCGCGCGGTTGAGAAAGCCGAAGTTGTTGCGAATATTATTGGAGAACTGGGTCAACAGCTTGGTGCTCACCACCTCGAACTGATGCTCGGAGGTCGCAAGGTCAGCGCGCTCAAGCACGACGGCAGTGGCCGCATCACCAAAAATGAAGTGGCTGTCACGGTCACGGAAGTTCAGGTGGCCGGTGCACACTTCCGGGTTGACCATCAGGATCGCCCGCGCCTGGCCCAACTGAATGCTGTTGGCGGCGTTCTGGATGCCGAAGGTGGCCGAGGAACACGCCACGTTCATGTCGAAACCGAAACCTTCGATGCCCAGTGCGCTCTGGACTTCGATGGCGATGGCCGGGTAGGCACGCTGCAGATTGGAACAGGCAACGATCACACCGTCGATGTCGGCGGCAGTCTTGCCTGCGCGCTTGAGGGCCTGTTCGGCGGCGCCGACCGCCATCTGGCAGAGCACCGACCACTCGTCATTGGAGCGCTCGGGCAAGCGCGGGGCCATGCGCTGCGGATCAAGGATGCCCTCCTTGTCCATCACGAAGCGGCTCTTGATGCCTGACGCCTTTTCAATGAACGCCGCGCTGGACTCGGTCAACGCCTGCACTTCACCGCGCTCGATAGCAGCGGCATTGTCGCTGTTGAACTGTTGCACGTAGGCATTGAAAGACTGCACCAGCTCTTCGTTGGAGATGCTGTTGGCCGGGGTGTACAGGCCAGTGCCGCTGATGACGACGTTATGCACGGTCGTTCCTCTAAATCTGTCAGGCAGAAGATATTGGTACCGTCGTACCAAACTGTAAGTAGTCCGATTCCGCGCGGCGGACATCAGACTGGCAACGCTTTATTCCATCGCGCCGCAGCTCTGTGCGACGATCCCGGCATTTATAGCGGCGAAGTTTGCCACAAATGCCGGGATTTGGCGCCACGTCCCAGACAAGCACCGTTTTAATGTGCAAGTGAGCCAGCCCGACCCACGTCAGAATCAGGGCTCCACCTGGCTCCACTGCTTGCTCAGGCGCTTGTCGGAAATTGGCACTTTAGTGCCCAACTGCTGGGCAAACAACGACACCCTGTACTCTTCCAACCACCAACGATAAAGCTCCAGTTGCGGGTCGCGCTTACCTTCCTGGGCGTGTTTTTTCAGGCGGTTTTCGTACTGGGTCCACAAGCCTGCCAACTCGCCGCTCCACACCCGGTCCTTTTGCACCTGGCTCGGCAATTTCTCCAGGCGCAACTCGATGGCCTTGAGAAAACGCGGCAATTCCTTGAACCACTGCGCCGGGGTTTCCCGGACAAAACCGGGATACACCAATTGGCTCAGTTGCTGCTTGATATCGTTCAACGCCACGGCCTGGGCCAGGTCGATCTTGCCTTTGAAGCGTTTCTGCAAACCGTGCCAGAGCTTGAGCACTTCCAGGGTCAGGCGCGCCAGGCGTTCGGCATGTTCGGTCCAATGGCCGCGCTTGCGTTCGGCCAAGGCGGCCAAGCCCGCCCCATCACGGGGCAGGCTGGCTTCACCTTCCAGCACGCAGGTATCGAGGCTGGCCAGCAGAATGTCTTCCACCAACGCGTCAATGCGCCCCAATTCGCGGTACATCAAACCCAGCTCGGTCAGCCCGGGTAATTTTGCGCGCAGGAATTTTGCCGGTTCCGCCAATTGCTGCATCAGCAGGCGCTGCAAAGCACGGCGGTGCTGGAACTCGGCCTCGGCAGCGGTGGAGAAACGCCCTTCCTTGACGGTGCCATTGTCCTCCACCAGCGCCGGGTAGACGGTCATCGACAGGCCGGCGATGTTTTGCTGGGTTTTCTCGGCCACCGCCGCAAACACCTTGGCCTGCACCGGTTGCTGGCTTTTTGCAGTTTGCGGCACGGCCAAGGCGGCTTGGCTGGCTTGTGCAAAGCGGGCGGTCAACTCCGCCAGATCGCGGCCTTCACCCAGGAACTTGCCCTGGCCATCGACCACTTCGAGGTTCATCTTCAAGTGGTTTTCCACCTGCTGAGCCGCCTGCGCCCAAGCCTCATCGCTGACCCGTGCGCCGGTCATGCGCAGCAATTCGTGCCCCAGCGCCTGGGGCAATGAACCCTGGCCAAATTCGATGCGCTGCAGCGCCGCCTTGACGAAATCCGGCACCGGCACGAAGTTCTTGCGCAGTGCCTTGGGCAAATTACGCACCAGGGCAACGCATTTGGCTTCGATCAGCCCCGGCACCAGCCACTCCAGACGCTCCGGCGGCAGCGCCGGCAGCAGCGGTGCTGGCACGCGTAGGGTCACGCCGTCACGCGGATGGTTGGGCTCGAAGTGGTAACTCAACGTCAGGGCCAGGTCGCCCAGGTGCAGGGTATCCGGGTAATGCGCGGCGGTGACTTCACTGGCTTCGCGTGCCAGCACGTCTTCTTCGCGCATGATCAGCAGTTGCGGGTTTTTCTGGCTGTTGACCTTGTACCAGCTGTCGAAGGTCGCGGTCTGGTGGATCTCCGCCGGCAGGCGTGCGTCATAGAAGGCGTAGAGGGTTTCTTCATCGGCCAGGATATCGCGGCGGCGGGCCTTGGCTTCCAGTTCGTCGAGCTGCTCCAGCAACTGCTGGTTGGCCGCCAGGCACTTGGCACGGGACTGGATTTCCCCACGCACCAGGCCTTCGCGGATAAACAGCTCGCGCGACACCACGGGGTCGATCGGCCCGTAATGCACCGGCCGGCGTCCGACCACGATCAACCCGAACAGGGTGATCTGCTCAAATGCCACTACCTGGCCACGCTTCTTCTCCCAATGCGGCTCAAAGTGGTTTTTCTTGATCAAATGCCCGGCCAGCGGCTCGATCCAGTCGGCGTCGATCTTCGCCACCATGCGTGCATACAGCTTGGTGGTTTCCACCAGTTCGGCGGTCATCAACCATTGCGGGCGCTTTTTGCCGATGCCCGAGGACGGGTGAATCCAGAAACGCCGCTGACGCGCACCGAGGTAGTCGCCGTCTTCGGTCTTCTGGCCAATCTGGCTGAGCAGGCCGGACAGCACCGCCTTGTGCAGCTTCGGGTAGTCCGCCGGGGCCTGGTTGATGGCCAGCTGCATGTCGCGGCAGATCAGGCTCAACTGGCGATGGGAATCGCGCCATTCACGCAGGCGCAGGTAATTGAGGAAGTTCTTGCGACACCAGTTGCGCAGCGGGCTGGCGGTCAGCGCCTGGCGCTGCTCTTCGAAGCCGCGCCACAGATTGACCAACCCGGCGAAGTCGGAATCGGCATCCTTCCACTGTGCGTGCGCCTGGTCGGCCGCCTGTTGGCGCTCCGGTGGGCGTTCGCGCGGGTCCTGGATCGACATTGCGCTGGCGACGATCAGCACTTCCTGCAAGCTGCCAAGCTTGGCGGCTTCAAGCAGCATGCGCCCCATGCGTGGGTCCACCGGCAAACGCGCCAACTGGCGGCCCAACGGCGTGAGCTGGCTATTGCGGTCTACCGCCGAAAGCTCTTGCAGCAGATTGAAACCGTCGCTGATGGCCTTGCCGTCCGGCGGTTCGATAAACGGGAAGTCGGTGATCTCGCCCAGGCGCAGGTGCAGCATCTGCAGGATCACGGCGGCGAGGTTCGTGCGCAGGATTTCCGGGTCGGTAAATTCCGGACGCGCCATAAAGTCTTCTTCGCTGTACAAGCGTACGCAAATGCCCGGCTCGACCCGGCCGCAACGGCCTTTACGCTGGTTAGCGCTGGCTTGGGAAATCGCTTCGATCGGCAGGCGCTGTACCTTGGCGCGGTAGCTGTAACGGCTGATGCGCGCAGTGCCGCTGTCGATCACATAACGAATGCCCGGCACCGTCAGCGAGGTTTCCGCAACGTTGGTCGCCAGCACCACGCGCCGCCCTGGGTGCGACTGGAAAATCCGCTGCTGCTCGGCCGGTGACAGGCGCGCATACAACGGCAGGATTTCGGTGTGCTTGAGCTGGGCCTTGCGCAGCATCTCGGCGGCATCGCGAATCTCGCGTTCACCCGGCAGGAACACCAGGACGTCGCCTGGGCTGCGCCGCTCGCTGCGTTCATAGGCGGCGATTTCATCGAGGGTGGCGAGGATCGCCTGGTCGACGGTCAAGTCGTCCTCGACGCGGTTGCCCTCCTCGTCCTGTTCCAGGGTCAGCGGGCGATACCAGGTTTCCACCGGGAAGGTACGGCCCGAAACCTCGACAATCGGCGCATCGTCGAAGTGCTTGGAAAAGCGCTCCAGGTCGATGGTCGCCGAGGTGATGATCACCTTGAGGTCGGGGCGGCGCGGCAGCAGGGTTTTCAGGTAGCCGAGCAGGAAGTCGATGTTCAGGCTGCGCTCGTGGGCTTCATCGACGATGATCGTGTCGTAGCGTTCGAGGTAGCGGTCGTTCTGGGTTTCCGCCAGCAGGATGCCGTCGGTCATCAGTTTGATCAGGGTGTTGGAATCGCTCTGGTCTTCAAAGCGTACTTGATAGCCGACCAATGCCCCCAATGGCGTGCCCAACTCTTCGGCGACGCGGGTGGCCACGCTGCGCGCGGCGATGCGACGCGGCTGGGTATGACCGATCAGGCCGAATTGGCCACGACCGATTTCCAGGCAGATCTTCGGTAGCTGGGTGGTTTTACCCGAGCCGGTTTCACCGGCAATGATCAGCACCTGATGCTTGTTCAGTGCAGCTTTGATCTCATCGCGCTTGGCGGCAATCGGCAGGCTGTCGTCGTAGCGAATCACCGGCAGGCCGGCCCGCCGCGCCGTGACCTGGGCACAGGACGCCTGCATCCGCGCCACCCACTGCGCCAGCTTTTCCTCGTCAGGCTTCTTGCGCAATTCAAGCAACTGCCGCCGCAAGCGGTGGCGGTCGGCGAGCATGGCGTGGTCGAGGGTCTTGAGCAGTTGATCGATCGTGGGTGCTTGGTCAGTCATCAGGTGCGTTTGGGTCATCTATTTATGCAGGGGGCGGATTGTCGCAGAAAACCACCCACGCGCGCGCCCCTCATTCGTTCTCGCGCTCTTTGCGGCGATACGGGAATACATCAATGACCTTGCCGGCTCGAATCGCTTCCTGCAGCCCCTTCCAGTAATCGGCGTTGTACAGCTCGCCGTGCAACTCATCGAACAGCTTGCGCTGGGCGGCGTCGGCAAACAGGAACGGCGGAAACTCTTCGGGGAAGACATCCAGCGGGCCGATCGAATACCAGGGCTCCGAGGCCATTTCATCCTCGGGGGTACGCGGCGGCGGGATGTGGCGGAAGTTGGCTTCGGTGAGAAAACAGATTTCATCGTAGTCGTAGAACACCACGCGACCGTGGCGGGTGACGCCGAAGTTCTTCAGCAGCATGTCGCCGGGAAAGATATTCGCCGCCGCCAGTTGCTTGATCGCCAGGCCGTAGTCTTCCAGGGCTTCACGCACCTGCGCCGGGTTGGCGTTGTCGAGGTAGAGGTTGAGCGGGGTCATGCGTCGCTCGGTCCAGCAGTGGCGGATGAGCACCGTGTCGCCTTCCACTTCGACAGTGCCGGCCGCGACTTCCAGCAGCTCGGCCAGGCAGTCGGGCTCGAACTTGTTCAGGGGGAACCGGAAGTCGGCAAACTCCTGGGTATCGGCCATGCGCCCGACCCGGTCGACGCTTTTGACCAGGCGGTACTTCTCGATCACCGTGGCGCGGTTGACGTTTTTCGAGGGTGAAAAACGGTCCTTGATAATCTTGAACACGGTGTTGAAGCCCGGCAGGGTAAACACACTCATGACCATGCCGCGCACGCCGGGAGCCATGATGAAGCGGTCATCGGTGCTGGCCAGATGGTTGATCAGCGCACGATAGAACTCCGACTTGCCGTGTTTGTAGAAGCCGATCGACGTGTACAGCTCGGCGATATGTTTGCCGGGCAGGATGCGCTTGAGAAAGCCGATGAACTCGGCGGGCACCGGCACATCAACCATGAAGTATGAGCGGGTGAACGAGAAGATGATCGAGACTTCGGCCTCGTCGGTGATCAGCGCATCGATCTGAATACCGCGCCCTTCGCGGTGCAGCAATGGAATCACCAGCGGCCACTGCTCGTCGTGCGTGTAGAGACGGCCGACCAGATAAGCGCCTTTATTGCGGTAGAGCACCGAGGAAAACAGCTCGACGCTCAGGTCCGGGTCTTTGCACACCCAGTCCGGCAGGTTTTCCCGCAGTTGGGCTTCCAGGCGGCGCAGGTCGGCGGGCAGGTCGGCGTAAGGTTCGCTGAAGCTGTAGTCGGCAAAGATCTGCGCCAGCATCTCGGCCACCTTGCCATCCGGCGTGTACAACCGCGTTTGCGCCGCACGCGCCCGTCGCAGGCTCGGCCGCGTGGTGTGAATGAACATACAGCCGTCGCTGATCAGGTCATGGCTGAACAGGCCGCAGAAGATCGAGTTGTACCAGGTCTCCGACAGCTCATCATCGAAGCGCAGGTCGATCAGGCCGATATACGCGCTCTTGACCAAGGGCCACTGATCGACCTCCAGCAGCACCGCTGCCGGGAAACCGGCCCGCAGGCGCGCGGTGACTTCGCCGACTTTCTCTTCATACAGGTTGATACGCGCCGCCGACGCCGCCTGGCCTTGCTGCCATTGAGCCTTTTCGAAACGCTCGCGGGCACCATCGGTGATTCGGCGGAAGTGCTCACGGTAATCGTCGAAGCCATCCAGGATCATCCGGGCAATTGCGAGGGCGTGCTGCGACATGCGGAAAACCTCAAGCGGCGTCAGGGAAACCTGAGCTTAGCCAGTGAACCGTGGCAGGAGAAGGATGATTTTTCCAACCTCGCTGTACAGCCTTAGTGGTTTTGTACATTTATTTTCAATTTTTATAACTCGACCAAGCAGTCAATAAATGCACTTGGCGCAGCCGCGCCCTCCGCGCTGTGAGCCAGCAACGGCGGTGCCTGAGGTTTGTGCGCTGCAAAAACAACCCGGCTTCGCAGATGAAAGTCCCGGCAAGGGTGGTGATACAGCGTAAGGGAAACCCTGATTACTACATTGATGGCACTTTGATATACAGCGCCCCCCTTCTCCCACCCTAACAAGGTCAGAAGACCGATCCGGGAACAGGTACTAATCACCCAAGGAGCGTTGAGATGTCATTGAGGAATATGCGGATCGGTCTACGTGCCAGTCTGAGTTTTGGGGTACTGGCCGGCTTGCTGGTGATTGTCGGGATGTTCGGCCTGGGCCAGATGGCCAAGTTGCGACAAAGCGCGCAGGTCATCGAAGCGTCGTGGATGCCCAGCATCGAGAACATTCACGACAGCGCGGCCCTGGTGGCCAGTATTCGCCTGGAGGCCCTGCGCCTGGCGACCACCGACGAATCACGCATCCGCGACAACAGCAAAGCCCTGATCACGCGCCAGCGCGCCGAGCTGCAAACCCTGCTGGACCATCACAAGGCCCTGCTCAGCGACGACGAAGAGCGCGGCATGCTCAAGCAGCTCGAAGACAACGTAAATACTTATCTGACGCTCGTCGCACAGATCGTCGCCCTGGTCGACAAGGATCAGCAACAGGATGCCATTGACCTGCTCAACAGTCGTCTCGCACCACAGGGCCTGATCCTCGGCAAGAGCCTGGAGGACATGATTACCTTCAACCAGAACGGCGTGGAAGCCGCAGTGAACGCCTCCGCGCAGACCTATTTCAGCGCGCAGTGGATTGTCGGCCTGATCATCCTGTGCGCATTGATCGCCACCTTGCTGCTGGCGTGGCTGCTGACCCGTAGCATCACCGCCCCGCTCGCCCAGGCGCTGACCGTGGCACGCAGAATCGCCGGCGGCAACTTGAGCCAACCGATCAGCGTCAGCGGCAAGGACGAGCCCGCCCAACTGCTGGCGGCCCTGGCCACCATGCAGGCGCAGTTGCAGGGCACTATCCGTGGCATCAGCGAATCGGCGCAACAGCTGGCCTCGGCGGCCGAAGAGATGAGTTCGGTGATGGAACAGAGCACGCGTGGCCTGCAGGCGCAGAACGACGAGATCGAACAGGCCGCCACCGCCGTCACTGAAATGAGCACTGCCGTGGACGAAGTGGCCGGCAATGCGGTGTCCAGCGCCGAGGCCTCCAAGGCGTCGGACGAAGACAGCAAGCACGGTCATTACCAGATCAGCGAAACCATCAGCTCGATCCAGAACCTGGTCGACGAAGTGCTCGGTGCCTCGACCAAAGCCGAGGGCCTCGCGGTACAGGCGCAAGACATCAGCAAGGTGCTGGAAGTCATCCGCGGTATCGCCGCGCAGACCAACCTGCTGGCGCTCAATGCCGCCATCGAAGCGGCGCGTGCCGGTGAGGCCGGGCGCGGGTTCGCCGTGGTGGCCGATGAAGTACGCTCCCTGGCGCAGCGCACCCAGGACTCCACCGAAGAAATCGAACAGATGATCAACGGCATCCAGCAAGGCACTCAGAACACCGTCGACGCCCTCAACAGCAGCGCCGAACACGCGGGCCAGACCTTGCAGCGAGCCAACAGTGCCGGCAGCGCGCTGGAGAAAATCACCGCCGCCATTTCACAGATCAGCCAGCGCAACCTGGTGATCGCCAGTGCCGCCGAGCAGCAGGCGCTGGTTGCCCGCGATGTGGACCGCAGCCTGGTCAACATTCGCGACCTGTCCACCCAGACCGCCGCCGGTGCCACCCAGACCTCGGCGGCCAGCCATGAGCTGTCTCGCCTGGCTGTGGACCTCAATGGCCTGGTCACGCGGTTTGTCCTGTAATCCGTCACCGGGTCATGCAACACTCGCCGCCTTATTGATGTAGGAGTATTTCGTGAGACCCCTCGACACCTTGTACCTATTGGGGCTGGCTGCCATCTGGGGGGCCAGCTTCCTGTTCATGCGCATCATCGCGCCGGAAATCGGCACCGTGCCGACCGCGTTCTTTCGCGTGTCGATCGCCGCCGCCGGCTTGCTGGTGATCCTGACGATCATGCGCGTCAACTGGGACTTCCAGGGCAAGTTCAAAACCGTGCTGCTGCTGGGTGTGATCAACTCGGGGATTCCCGCGACGATGTACTCGGTGGCGGCCCAGGTCTTGCCGGCGGGCTACTCGGCGATCTTCAATGCCACCACGCCGCTGATGGGCGTGCTGATCGGCGGGCTGTTCTTCAGCGAACGGCTGACGTCGGCAAAAATCGCCGGTGTCAGCCTGGGTCTGCTGGGCGTGGGCGTGCTGACACGCGCCGGGCCGGTGGCGTTTGACCTGCAATTGTTGATGGGCGCGCTGGCCTGCCTGCTGGCGACGACTTGCTATGGTTTTGCCGGTTTCCTGGCGCGGCGCTGGCTGGATCAGCGTGGCGGGTTGGACAGCCGGCTCGCCGCGTTGGGCAGCATGCTGGGGGCTACGCTGTTTCTCCTGCCCCTATTCGCCTACAGCGCAATCAGCCATCCCCCGGCCAGTTGGGGTGGTTGGCAGGTGTGGTTGTCGCTGCTCGGGTTGGGGTTGGTGTGTACGGCGTTCGCCTACATCCTGTACTTCCGCCTGCTGTCGTCCATTGGGCCGGTAAAATCGATGACCGTGACCTTCATGATTCCGCCGTTCGGGGTTTTGTGGGGCGCATTGTTGCTGGATGAGCCGCTGTCGATGGCGCATCTGTATGGTGGAATATTGATCGCCGGGGCGTTGTGGCTGGTACTGCGCCCGAAAAAACCTTGAACACCTCTGTAGTGAGCGGGCTTGCCCCGCGCTGGGTGGCGCAGCCGCCCCAAAACCAGGCGCCTGAGCTCTTCCTGGAAGAACGCGGTGGCCGGTTTAGGGCGGC